>CALXJZ010000014.1 GCA_944388745.1 uncultured Clostridia bacterium | reverse complement strand
ACACTTATAGATGATATGATTGAAACAATGCATAAATATAATGGAGTGGGACTAGCAGCAGTTCAAGTTGGTGTATTGAAAAGAGTTGTTGTAATTGACTTATATGATGATAAAGGACCAATAGTATTGATAAATCCTGTAATTGTTAAAACAAAGGGAGAGCAAGAAGTAGAAGAAGGATGCTTAAGTTTTCCAAATGAATTTGCAAAAATAATCAGACCAGCTGAAGTTGTAGCAGAATATACTGATAGAGATGGAAAAAGGATGCAAGTAAAAGCTAAAGAATTATTGGCACAAGTCATATCACATGAATTAGACCATTTAAATGGAGAAGTTTTTATTGATAAAATAATTCCAGGAACATTAGAGTATGTTGAGCCTGAAGAAAATTAAAGAGTTGAAAGGATAAAAAATATGAGAGTTTTGTTTATGGGAACACCAGACTTTGCTGAGGAGTCTTTAAAAAGCTTAGTAGAAGCAAATTATGATGTTATAGGAGTAGTAACAAATCCAGACAAACCAAAGGGTAGAGGAATGAAAATGGTAGCATCTCCTGTAAAAGAATATGCACAAGAAAAAGGATTAAAAATATATCAACCAGAAAAAGTAAGAAAAAATGTAGAATTTATTGAAGAAATCAAAAATTTAAATCCAGATGTTATATGTGTTGTAGCATATGGAAAAATCCTACCTAAAGAAATATTGGAAATACCAAAATTAGGTTGTATTAATGTACATGGTTCATTACTTCCCAAATATAGAGGTGCAGCACCAATCCAATGGGCAGTATTAAATGGAGATAAAACAACTGGAATTACAACAATGTATATGGATGAAGGTATGGATACAGGTGACATGATTTTAAAACAAGAAGTAGAGATTGGAGAAGATGAAACAACAGGAGAATTATGGGATAGACTTTCTAAAATAGGTGGAGAACTTTTAGTTAAAACTTTAAAAGAAATAGAGAAAGGAACAGCAACAAAAGAAAAACAAGGTGATGATTTTACTACTGCTCCAATGTTGTCAAAAGAAATGGCGAAAATTGATTGGAATAAAAAAACAGCACAAGAAATTAAGAATTTAGTTAGAGGCTTAAATCCAATTATGGGAGCTTATACATTTTTAAATGGCAAGAAGATTAAGTTTTGGAAAGTTGATTTAGCAAAAGAAGATGAGATAATGGTAGAAAATCTTGACTTTTTAGGAAATGGTGTGGTTCTATTATCAGATAGTAAAGATGGATTATATATTAAAGCAAAAGATGGAATTATAAAAGTGTTGGAAATTCAAGGAGAAAATGCAAAAAGAATGTCAATTCAAGATTATCTAAGAGGAAATAAGATAGAGGAATTTGAAGTTTTTGAGTAAAACAGTTGTAAAATATAAAAAAAATTGATATACTTATATGGAAAAAATAAGTATATCTTTTTTTGATATATGGATAGGAGGAATTCATATGAGTGAAGAAAACAAAGTGAATGAAGATAATAAAGGGGAAGTTGTAGAATTAGAAGAAGAAATAAAATCAGAAAATGACGGTATACAAATATCAAATGATGTTGTAGCTGTTATTGCAGGAGTAGCTGTTTCAGAAGTACAAGGAGTTGCTGGAATGGCAGGAGGATTTGCAGGAGGAATATCAGAAGTATTTAGCGGTAAGAAAAATCTTGCAAAAGGAATCAAGGCTGATATTGAAGATGGAAAAGCTAAACTAGATGTTAATATCATTGTGGAATATGGTTCAAGAATACCAGATGTAGCTTTTGAAATCCAAAATAGAGTAAAAAAAGCGGTAGAAAACATGACAGGCTTAGTTGTTGAAGAAGTTAATGTTCATGTTCAAGGTGTAAATACAGACACAGCAATAGCTGAGAAAACAGAAACAGAAAATAATGATCAAGATGATGAATAATAAAAGTAGCAAGTATAAAACATAGTAAAAAAGAAAAATTTAAGATTAAATTAAATGCTATAGGGAAATAATAAAAAATATAGCAAAATAGGAGGAAATGAGATGAAAACTTTAGAAAAAATCACATTAATTATATATTCTAATATAATATTAATACTATCAATAATATTATGTTTGTTGATATTTGGATGGCTAGATATAGATGTAGCAGGTAGAGTAGTAGAAGGAATGGTATCAGGAGGAACAATAACAAATATTGTTTTAGCAGTATGTGTAATATTTATTTTACTTTCAATAAAATGCGTATTCTTTGATTCAACATCAAGAGAGCAAATTAAAGAAAGACAAGGAGTTTTATTAGAAAACGACAACGGAAAATTGATGATATCAAAAGAAACAATTGAAAATTTAGTTAATTCAGTTGCATTAAATTTCGAAAGTGCTGAAGATGTTACAACAAGAGTAGATTTAGATAGAGATAATAATGTTAGAGTATATGTTACATTAATTGTAAATGCAAATGCAGTTATAAAGGATTTATCAGCTAATTTACAAAATAAGATAAAAGAAAAAATAAAAGTAGCAACAGATTTAGAAGTTAAAGAAGTAAATATTACTGTTAAGAAAGTTGCTCCAAAGGAGTCGATTGAAAAATAATTACAATTTAATTCTTTTCCAATCGGATTTGTGTAAAGCATAAAAATAATTAGAAGTGTCAGAAAGGAATGATTCAAATGGATAATTTTAAGAATTTCTGGAGTCAATATAAAGGAGCAATAATTGGTATTATAGTAGCAATATTAATTTTAGTAACTAGATTACATGATTTAATATTAGCAATTGTAGTATTAATATTAGGTGCTTTTATTGGAAATTATGTACAACAGAACAAAGAAGATGTAAAATCAAAATTAAAAGGTTTTATAGATAAAATGTAGAAATTAAAGGGGAAAAGTAAGAAATGAATAGGTCAGCAATACGTGAAAAAGCATTTGAACTAATATATAGCTTAGAAATACAAAAACAAGATGGTTCTTTAAATCAAGAAGATTTACAAGAAGCGGTAGATTTGTATATTGAAAATAACGAAATTACAGATAAAAGTGCAAAAGAATATATTCAAGATGCAATTTTTGGGATTGAAAACAACAAAGAAAAGATTGTAAATCAAATAGAAAAAAATCTAAAAAAGGATTGGAAATTAGATAGAATTTCAAAAATTGATTTAGCAATTTTAAAATTAGCAATTTATGAAATTCAATATAAAAAACTACCATTTAAAGTTGTTATAAATGAAGCTGTAGAACTAGCTAAAAAATATGGAGAAGACTCATCTAAAAATTTCGTTAATGGAGTATTAGCAAGTATTGTAAATTAGAGTATGCAAAATGAAAAATGTTTCTATTGTCAACAAAGAAACATTTTTTCATGATTTGTTTTATGATGGGAAAGGAATGATACTAAAAATGAAATATGCAAATATGGCAATTACAGTATCTTATCTAAATCAATACATAAAGGAAAAGATAGCAAATGATGAATATTTAAATCATATATTAATAAAAGGAGAAATATCTAATTTTAAACATCATTATACTGGACATATGTATTTTACACTAAAGGATGAAAAATCATTAGTAAAATGTATAATGTTTAAATCATATGCACAAAAATTAAACTTTACACCAAAAGATGGAATGAAAGTATTTATATTAGGAAGCGTATCAGTATTTGAAAGAGATGGAGTCTACCAAGTATATGCACAAGCCATGGAAGAAGATGGTGTAGGTGATTTATATGCAAAATATCAAGAATTAAAAGAAAAATTAGAAAAAGAAGGATTATTTGATGAAACACATAAAAAGCCTATTCCTGTAATGCCTAAAGTTATAGGAGTATTGACATCTCAGACTGGTTCAGTTATAAAAGATATAATAAATGTTTCAACAAGAAGAAATCCAAATGTATATATTAGGTTATTACCAGTAGCAGTACAAGGAGAAGGGGCTGCTGAAAAAATTGCAGACGGAATTAGATATATGAATGAAAATTATTTAGCAGATGTATTAATATTAGCTAGAGGTGGAGGTTCATTAGAAGATTTATGGCCATTTAATGAAGAAATTGTTGCAAGAGCAATATACGATTCAGAAATACCAATAATATCAGCAGTAGGACATGAAACAGACTTTTCAATATCAGACTTTGTTGCAGACTTAAGAGCACCAACACCATCTGCTGCTGCAGAACTTGCTGTACCAGATATCTACGAAGTAAAGCAAAAAATATTAGGATATCAAAATAGATTAAGAATATCTTTAATAAAAAAAGTTGAGCTTATGCAAATGAGATATGAAAAATGTATGGCAAGCACAGTGTTTAAAGAAGCAACTAGAAAAATACAAGAACAATATTTAGTAGTGGATCAATACATAAAAAAATTAGAGAATATAATAAAAACAAAATATGAAAAAGAAAAGTCAAACTTTGTTGAATTAACTGCAAAACTAGATGCATATAGCCCACTAAAAACACTAACTAGAGGATATTCAATTACAGAAAAAGATGGTAAAATAGTAAAAAAAGTGGCAGAGCTAAAATCGGGTGATGAAATATTAATAAGATTAGCTGACGGAAAGAAAAATGCAATTATCAGGGATTAGGGGACGGTCCTAAAAATCCCTGTTTTTAGGGATTTAGGGATGGACCTTTGAAAATAAAAAATGATTAAGGATAACAAATCTTAATTAACTATTGAGAAGGAGTGGTAAAGAGAATGGAAAAAAATAAAAATTTTGAAGAACAAATGGCAGAATTAGAAAAAATAGTAACAGAATTGGAAAAAGGAGATTTAAGTTTAGATGAATCAGTTGCAAAATTTGAAGAAGGAATTAAACTTTCAAAAGAATGTAACAAAGTATTAGAAGAAGCTGAAAAGAAAATTACAATTTTAGTTAATCAAGATGGAGAAGTAAAAGAAGAAAATTTTGATGCAGAAAATAATAATTAAATATAAGAAAACAAATATTAATTAAAGATTGATATTTTTCTAATAACTTAATCTAAGGAAAATCAATAATAAAAGGGAGAGAAGTATGAACAATTTTATAACATTTATACAAAATAAGTATATATATATACCATTTTTACTATGGTTTTGTATACAACTATTTAAATTAATTTATGATTTAGTAACAACTAAGAAATTTAATTTTAAAAGAATTTTAGGAGCAGGAGGAATGCCAAGTTCTCATTCTGCAGTTGTAGTAGGCTTGACAACACTAATTGGAAAAAATGAAGGAGTAGGTACACCAATTTTTGCGCTATCATTTATTTTTGCATTTGTAGTAATGTATGATGCATGTGGAGTAAGAAGAGCAGCAGGGAAACAAGCAGCTTTACTAAATAAATTAGTAGAAACACCAGGATTAACAGGTGTTCAAGTTTCAGAAAAGCTAGTCGAAGTTTTAGGACATACACCAGTACAAGTATTTGTAGGGGCGCTAATCGGACTAGTAGTTGGATTAGTTGCGTAATATGAATTAAAATGAGACGGTTGTTAGTGCCGTCCCTAAACTATCCAAAAATGGTCAGTTCAAACCTGAACTGACCATAGCCAAAAAGAAAGGGTGATTGTTATGACAGATATTGAAATTGCAAGAAGTACAAAATTAGAAAAAATAGTAGATATTGCTAAAAAAATAGGAATTGAAGAAGATGATATAGAGCAATATGGAAAATATAAAGCTAAAATCTCAAATGAAGTATATGAAAAAAGAACAAATAAAAAAGATGGAAAATTAATATTAGTTACAGCAATCAGTCCAACACCATTAGGAGAAGGAAAAACTACCATATCAATAGCAATCGCCGATGGACTACAAAAAATAGGAAAAAAATCAATACTTGCATTAAGGGAACCTTCACTTGGACCTGTTTTTGGAATAAAAGGTGGAGCAACTGGTGGTGGAAAAGTGCAGATAGCACCAATGGAAGATATAAATTTGCACTTCACAGGAGATATTCATGCAATGACAGCTGCAAATAATCTATTATCTAGCCTAATTGACAATGATATCTATTTTGGAAATGAATTAGGTTTTGATAGAGTTGTATGGAAAAGATGTGTTGATTTAAATGATAGGCAATTAAGAGCAGTTGAGACAGGTTTATCTGGAGAAAAGAAAATAGTACCACGTAGAGATTCTTTTGATATAACTGTTGCATCTGAAATTATGGCAATTGTTTGCTTGGCAGAAAATATAGAAGATTTAAAAACTAGACTTGGAAATATTTTAGTAGGCTATAATAAAGAAGGAGAACCAATATATGCAAAACAACTAAATGTGCAAGGTGCTATGACAGTTCTTTTAAAAGATGCCATTAAACCTAATTTAGTACAAACATTGGAGCACACACCAGCAATAGTGCATGGTGGACCTTTTGCAAATATTGCTCATGGATGTAATAGTATTATTGCAACTAGAATGGCTTTAAAACTAGGAGATTATGTTATAACAGAAGCAGGATTTGGTGCTGATTTAGGAGCAGAAAAATTCTTAGATATTAAATGTAGAAAAGCAGAATTAAAACCAGATGCAGTAGTATTAGTTGCGACGATTAAAGCAATTAAATATCATGGTGGAGTAGAAAAAGAAAAAATACAAGAGGAAAATCTAGAAGGTTTAGAAAAAGGAATGGATAATCTATACAGACATATATATAATCTTAAAAATAAGTTTGGATTAAATGTTATAGTTGCATTAAATAGATATAACCAAGATACTCAAAAAGAAATTGACTTTATAGAGCAAAAACTAAAACAAAAAGGAATTGAACTAAGCCTAGTAGAAGGTTGGGCAAAAGGTGGAGAAGGTGCAACTGATATTGCAAACAAATTGGTAAAATTGACTGAACAAAAAGAAAATCTTAAATATATGTATGAATTAAATGAAAGTATTAAATCAAAAATACAAAAAGTTGCAACTAAGATTTATGGAGCAAAAGATGTTGAATATTCAGAAGAAGCGGAAAAAGAGATTGAAAAAATAGAAAAGCTAGGTTATGGGGATTTACCTGTTTGTATTGCTAAAACACAGTATTCTTTTTCAGATGATGCAAAAAACTTAGAATGTAAAAATGAATATAATATACATGTTAGAAATGTGGAGTTAAAAGCAGGTGCAGGATTTATAGTAGTTCTTGCAGGTAAAATTATGACTATGCCTGGACTTCCAAAAATACCTGCAGCAGAAAATATTGATATTGATAAAAATGGAGAAATTGTAGGAATATTTTGATTAAAAATAGATTATTTATTTAAAAATAGTTTATTTTTTAAAAAATATATGGTAAAATACTATACATAAAGTATTTTATTATTTTTCTTATCTAGTAGGTCAGGCTAGATTTAACATAAGTTACTCTAGTATGCAAATTTGTAATGGAGGTAATTAGATGAAGGAAGAAAAACGGAAAAAAATCATAACAAAAACTTTTAACGAATTATATAATGCTTTTTATCATTTATACCAATATAAAAAAGATGATATATTATATAATGGTTATGATGAAGAGGAATATATGGATTGCTTTGGTCATTATTTTGAATATAATGGACGGAGATATACTGCAGATATAGGTTACCCAGAAGAATTCGGATATATACCAGATAATCCAAAGAATTGCTTTGGAGTATGTGTTTATAGGTTTATATCAGATGAAGAGTTCGCTCATAAAAATGTAGATGCTTATATTCAATTTACTTTTAATATAAAAACAGAACAAATAAAAGAAATTTTGGAATTAGAAATTAAAAAAACAATGTATAAATTAGAAGTAAATTATGAAGAATGTGAGCAGATTATTTTTAAAGAACAGTTAAAAATCGATGCAGGTAAAACATTCGAGTATATTACAGAAGGATTTGGCATAGAAAAAGATATTGATTATAGAATGCAATTCTACATTGATAATGATGTTTGTGATGGTTTTTTTTAAAATTTGAAATAATTCAAACTGACCAAAGGCACTCTAATATAGGGTGCCTAAAAAAAATAAAAAATACGAAAAAATGTTCTCTAAAATATTGACTTTTAGTTAAATTGCATATATAATATTCGTACAAAACGGAGGAAAATTATGAACGATAAAATAATTATAAAAGGTGCAAAAGAACACAATTTAAAAAACATAGATTTAGAAATACCAAGAGATAAGTTAGTAGTAATTACAGGACTTTCAGGCTCTGGAAAATCTAGTTTAGCATTTGACACATTATATGCTGAAGGACAAAGAAGATATGTAGAAAGTCTATCATCATATGCAAGACAATTCTTGGGGTTAATGGAAAAACCAAATGTTGAAAGAATAGATGGATTATCTCCTGCAATCTCAATAGACCAAAAAACCACATCAAAAAATCCTCGTTCAACAGTTGGAACAGTAACAGAAATATATGACTACATACGTCTTTTGTATGCAAGGATTGGAGTACCATATTGTCCAAACTGTCATAAAAAAATCGAAAAACAGTCAATAGACCAGATAATCGACAATATAATGACATTAGAAGAAGGAACAAGAATCCAAGTATTAGCACCAGTTGTTAGAGGAAGAAAGGGAGAGTTTGCTAAACAGTTACAGGAATATCAAAAAGAAGGATTTGTGAGAGTAAGGGTGGATGGAGAAGTATATGAACTTTCTGATGATATAGAAATAGATAGAAAAAAGAAGCATAATGTAGAATTAGTTGTAGATAGATTAGTAATAAAACCAGATATAATTAGTAGATTAACCGAATCTGTTGAAGTAGCATTAAAACATGCAAACCAATTGGTTTTAATAGATGTTGTAGGAAAAGAGCCAAAACTATATAGTTGTAACTATGCATGTCCTGATTGTGGATTTAGTTTTCCAGAATTAACTCCAAGAATGTTTTCATTCAATAATCCATTTGGTGCTTGTCCAACTTGTACAGGTATTGGATATTTAATGAAAATGGATGAAGATTTAATTGTGCCAGACAAGAATAAAACTCTTTACGATGGAATAAAAGCATTTGGTTCAAGCACTATGAAAAAAGGCGACACAATGGCAAAAATGTATTTTGAAAGTATTGGTAGACATTATGGAATAGATATAAAAGGTAAAAAAATAAAAGATTTACCAAGATGGTTTATGGAGAAGATTTTATATGGTACTGGTGATGAAGAAATTGATTTTGAATATTCATCTTATGCAGGTACAAGAAAATTCACAGCACCATTTGAAGGGGTATTGCCAACATTAGATAGACGTCATAATGAAACAAAATCTCAAGGAATGAGAGACTTTTATGAGATGTATATGACAAATTCAGAATGTTATGCTTGTCATGGAGCAAGATTAAAACCGGAAATTTTATCAATAAAAGTAGGAGATAAAAACATAAACGAATTAACAGAAATGTCAATTGATAAAATAAAGGCTTATTTAAATAACTTAGAACTAAACAAAACAGAAGCAATGATTTCAGAATTAATATTAAAAGAAATTGACCAAAGATTGCAATTTTTAATGGATGTTGGATTGGAATATTTAACACTATCAAGAAATGCAGGAACATTATCAGGTGGAGAAGCTCAAAGAATTCGTTTAGCAACGCAAATTGGTTCAGGTTTGACAGGAGTATTATATATTTTAGACGAACCAAGTATAGGGTTACATCAAAGAGATAATGATAAGTTGTTAGCAACATTAAAGAAATTAAGAGATTTAGGAAATACATTAGTTGTTGTTGAACATGATGAAGATACAATGTATGCAGCAGATCAAATAATCGATATCGGACCAGGTGCTGGAACTCATGGTGGACAAGTTATGGCACAGCGGAACTGCTGAAGAAGTTAAACAAGTTGAGGATTCTATAACAGGTCAATACCTGAGTGGTAGAAAACAGATACCAGTACCTAAAAAAAGGAGAAAACATACAAAAACAAAAGTTATTGAAGTACAAGGTGCAACTGAAAACAACTTGAAAAATATAAGTGTAAAATTCCCATTAGGAGTATTTAACTGCGTAACAGGAGTTTCAGGTTCAGGGAAATCAACACTTGTAAATGAAATATTATATAAAACAATTGCAAAAGAATTAAATGGTTCAAATGAAAAACCAGGAAAATGCAAAGCAGTTAAAGGATTAAATAATATTGATAAAATAATAAATATAGACCAATCACCAATAGGAAGAACACCACGTTCAAATCCAGCAACATATACAGGAGTATTTGATTTTATTAGAGACTTGTTCGCAGCAACAGAAGAAGCAAAAGTTAGAGGATATCAAAAAGGAAGATTTAGTTTCAATGTTGCAGGAGGAAGATGTGAAAGTTGTAATGGTGACGGAGTTCATAAAATCGAAATGCACTTCTTACCAGATATTTATGTGCCTTGTGAGGTATGTAAAGGAAAAAGATATAACAGGGAAACATTAGAAGTAAAATATAAAGGAAAATCAATTGCAGATGTACTAGATATGACAGTAGAAGAGGCATTAGAATTTTTTGATAAAGTACCACGTATAAAACAAAAAATCCAAACATTATATGATGTAGGATTAAGTTATATCAAATTAGGACAACCATCAACAACATTATCTGGTGGAGAAGCACAAAGGGTAAAACTTGCAACAGAACTATCTAAAAAAGCAACAGGAAAAACATTATATATATTAGATGAACCAACAACAGGACTTCATATAGCAGATGTTCATAAATTAGTTGATATACTACAAAGATTAGTAGACACAGGAAACACAATAATTGTAATTGAGCATAATTTGGACTTAATAAAAACATGTGACCACATAATAGATTTAGGACCAGAAGGTGGAGACAATGGTGGAGAAGTGGTTGCAGTTGGTACACCAGAGCAAATTTGTAATAACGAAAGAAGTTATACAGGAAAATTTTTAAAGAAATATCTAAACAGGGATTAGGGGGACGGTCCTAAAAATCCCTGTTTTTAGGGATTTAGGGACGGACCTTTCTAATAAAATAAAAAAAGACTATTGAATGAATTTATAAACCATTTCAATAGTCTTTTTTGTTAAGCTTTTGGAATTTCAGAATTTGTTATATCTTTCATCAGATTTAGAAGATATATAACTTTTGCCATCCTCATCATCAAATTTATGGTATTTTATTTCATGGTCATCGTTTTTTAAACAGATGCAAATTCCATGTATAACCATAAATAATCCTTCAGTTACTAGGCCAACCAATATGGGAAGCATTAACATTACAAGCCAATTTAAGTTGGGCTGAAACCAAAACATAGCCAAGAAAGTAACAAAAAATCCAATTCCAAAAAACAAATCTGGTAGCCAGTCTAATTTTTTAAAACTAGCATTCCGAAATACATTAATTAATGATAGTTTCATAATATATACCTCCTTAATTTAAGTTATGTCAATTATATATTAGATTTCATTATTTTTCAAGCAAATAACAAAGAAAACTAAAAAAATATTGGATTTTATTTTAAATACACATAATTTAAGTATCTTTTGTAAATAATAAGTAAAAAATTTAGTTAGATGGATTTAGAGGTCCGTCCCCAAATCCCTAAAAACAGGGATTTTAAGGACCGTCCCCAAATCCCTGTTTAGGAGGATGAATATATGTATAATTTTAGAACAGATTTAGCATCTGAAAGAAGAGATTTGTATCAAAAAGCAAATAAAATTGAAACTCAAATTGATGGAATTGAAAGTGAACAGGAAGATGTTGATGAAAATATAAAAATTGAAAGAGTGAAGATAACAAATGAAAATGGTGAAAAGGCAATAGGAAAGCCAGTTGGAACATATGTAACTATTGATATTAAAAAATTAAAAATTGCACAAGAAGATGAGATACAAAAGGCATCAGAAGCATTAACAAATGAACTAAGAAAATTGATTGATGTGCATATAGATAAGCAAGGAGAAATTTTAGTGGTAGGACTTGGAAATATATATGTAACACCAGATAGTTTAGGACCAAAAGTTATTAATGAAATTGATGTAACAAGACATTTAATAAATTACTTGCCTCAATATGTAGAAGAAGGAACTAGAATGGTAAGTGCAATAGCACCAGGGGTTTTGGGAACAACAGGAATTGAAACTGTTGAAATTTTAAAAGGTGTGGTTGATAATATTAAACCCAAACTTATTATTGTTATAGATGCACTGGCTTCAAGAAGTATTGAAAGAATTAGTAGTACAGTCCAACTTTCAGATACAGGAATTGTACCAGGTGCAGGAGTAGGAAATACTCGAAGTGAAATAAGTCAAAAAACTTTAGGTGTACCCGTAATTGCAATAGGAATACCAACAGTTGTTGAAACAGCGGTATTAGTAAATGATTCACTTGATTTATTTATAACAAAATTGCAAGAAGAAGCTAAATCTAATGATTATTTAAATCAATTAAAAGAGCAAGATAATTATGAGGAAATAAAAGAAGCTTTAAACCCTAAAGAATATAATTTGATAGTAACCCCAAAAGAAATTGATGATTTGATTGAAAATATGAAAGATGTGGTAGCAAGAGGAATTAATTTTGCTATGTAATATTTTAATAAATTATTGCAATGTTAATTTTCTATTGTTATAATAAAAGCAAAAGTAGTAGAACTAAAGAAAAAGGGGGAAATGTAATGTTAATAAACAAAGGTAAAAAAGATAGTAAAACAGAGGAAAATGTTGAAAAAGCAAATAAAAGTAAAGAAAATCCAGAGCAAGAAAATAAAATAGTAGAAACGAGAACAATTGAACAGTTATTAAGAGATTTGAGACAAAAAAAAGATTGGTCTTATTGGAATGTAGTAGATGAATTAACAAGAAAAGGAATTATATTAAATGAGAAAATAATAAAGAAGTGGGAATACGGATTAGAATATCCTGACTTAGACATAATATATAAATTGTCTGAAATATATTCAGTACCAAGTCAAGATTTTGTCATGGCAAAAAATAATAGTTTTAAAGAAGGCTATGAAACTATTCACATGGAGCTTATAAAAAGAATTTGTTATATAACAGGAATTTCTCTTAAAGCTGGGTATATAGCCATGTATGTATTTATAGGATTAGCCTTAATATGGGCATTACTATTTTTTATCGGAAAATGTAATGAATATTTATTAGTTAGAAGCATGATGAATTGATCAAATAAATAAAATAAAAATATTGCAAAAACAAAATTGTTATTATATAATTCAATTAACATTAAATTTAGTGAATAAAAGGAGGAAAAGATATGGAAGAAAAAGAAAAAAAACAAGATGAAGTAAAAAAATCAGCAGAAGGAACAAATAACACAGTAAAAGAAACAAAAAGTACTGAAAAAAAGGTAGATGCAAAAAAGAGTGACACAAAAAAGACAGATGTAAAAAAAGAAGAAGACAAGAATAAAGTAAAAGGAAAAGTAACAGTAGAGAACAAAAAATCAAAAAAGGCACCAATAGTTACAGCAATAGTAATTATAATAGTACTAATTTTAGCAATTTTATTATATGTTTTACTAACAAATGGACCAAAAGGTGTAGTAGAAGGTATGTTTAAAGCTTTAAAAAATGGAGACTATGATAGAGTAAATGAATATATTAATTATGAAGAAGTTATATCATCTTCAGATATTCTTGATAGTGAGAGTTTAGATGAAGAGACAATGAATTTATTATTTGAAAAACTAAGTTGGAAAATCACAGATACAACTCAAGAAGAGAATACAGCTAGTGTAACTGTTGAAGTAACTAATAAAAATTTTAGAACAATAATTGCAAATTATATGCAAAATGCATTAAGAGTAGCATTTAGTGGACAAGAATTAAGTGATGCTGAAATGGAAAATTATTTATTAGAAGAATTAAGAAATGAAGATGTAGAAACAACAACTACAACACAGACTATTAATTTGACAAAACAAGATGGAAAATGGGTAATTAATACAACAGATACAAATTTAATTGATATATTATTACCTGGATTAAATGAAGCTGTAAATTCATTAAGCTAATAGTAATGTATAATGTAAGATTTTAACTAGCATAATATTTAAGAAAAATAAGTATAACTAAGAGTTAAGATTTCTTAGGTATACTTATTTTTGAATTCTTTAATATGTTATCAATACTAGAATTTTTATAAAATTCACAAATATTACAATCAGTACATAAATTAACTCTATTTTCAAATACTAATTCTAAAGTCTGTATAAATTCATCAATTTTATTATCAATTAAGTGAATATAAATCTTTTTAGGAATTAAATTTAGTAATGAATTTAACGTGAAATCATTGGAAGAAAAAGAAATATCACTTAGATATTTGGCATTAAAAATATCACTATCTGGAGCGATAATATTTTTATCTTTATCCAATAAAATTGATTCTGATGAAGAATAAACTAGATGTACGACTTCACATGTAGAATCTTGAGAATTTATATATAATTTTAATAGAGACACAAATTCTAGATATTCTTTTTCAATTAGAAAATGATTTACAGCATTATTTACAGTATCATCTAAAATTGAACAATATGCTTTTAATCTAAAATAAATAAATCCATCTAAGTAAAGAACCTTATTATCTTTTATAAAATCATAAAAACCATTATATAATATTTGAAATTTTTTATCAAAGCAATTAATATAGTCATCAGCAAAAATATCAAAACAGAAAGAAAGAATTTGTTCTCTTTCCTGACTATTAAAATAAAAATAATTCTGTAGTAGAATATGCTTCAAAAAATCTTCTTCTAATTCATCTATTACTAAAAAGGAAAGAATAGAAGAGATTTTTGAATAAAAAGAGGCAAAATCATTACCTAAGTAATGTATTATTACATTTTTATAATGTTTAAATTGATTTTCGGAAAAATAGATATTTTCTAATTTACTATATTTTAATTCATTTAATAGATACGAAATAACATTAGAATCATTTGTTTTAATGCATAGTGACTTCATAAAAATCCCCTTTCTAATAAATTTAGTATCTACTAAATGTAAAAAACTTATACATTATAATATGCTAAATTATCAGAAAAGAAAATTGTCCATTTGGGGACGTTTCAATTTGGACAAAAAAGTCCATTTGGGGACACATCAATGCAATAAAAAAAGAGAACTGTCCCACATGAGACAAAATGTCTCAAACAGAAACGTCCCCAATAAGACATTATCTATAGATCATATAATCTATATCTGGAAAAACACAATCTTTTTTAGATATGTCCTTTAAAAAATCTTCATCAATTTCATCATTTTTTATTTGATAATATAACTTAGTAAATCTTCCAATATGGTCTTTAATTCTCTTTTTAGCATAATCAACCATAGTACCATTTGTTATAATAAATAACCAATCACTACTTTGAGCAAGTAATAATTCTCTTGCACATTGATTTAATGCTTTTTTCTTTAATCCTTTTGCATTTGGATAAAGATTTGCAAGTTCACACATTCTATCACCTGCAACATGTAAATGTCTATGAACATAGTCATTTGTTGGATTTAGCCATACTTCGCTATATCCATTAGCGCCCCAACTAGAACGACAAGGAGTTGCAACTTGCATATTTGGATATTTATCTATAAATTCTGAAGGTGTAATTAATTCAAAATTACAATCATCATAATAAATTTTCTTAAATAAAACATATAACCAATAAGGACCTTCATACCACCAATGTCCATAAAGTTCAGCATCATAAGGACAAAGGATAATTGGAGGTGTATCCATATATTTTGATAAATTTTCAATTTGAGCATTTCTACTATCGAAAAAGTGACCTGCTTGTCTTTCGGCAGAATCTTTAGCCCATTGAAGATTATAGTAATCTTTAAATTCGGTTTTTCCAGTAATTCTATAATATTTAATTCCTGTATGGACACGTACACCATTATGTGCAATATATGGTTTTATATAATCATAATCTGCATCATAACCAATATCACGGTAAAATTCTCTATAATTAAAGTCTCCTGGATAACCATTTATAGAACTCCAAACTTGTCTTGAAGATTCCATATCACGTCCGAATGCAACAACTCCTTGAGGAGAAACTATTGGAGCATAAGTACCATAAATAGGGGTGGGGTCTGCATATAAAATCCCATGTGTTTCTGTAATGATATAATCAATTCCAAATTCTTTTAAATATTTGTCAGCTTCTGGAACATATCCACATTCAGGAAGCCAAATTCCACGAGGCTTTCTACCAAAATATCTTTCATATGTTTGAACTCCAACAGCTATTTGGGCTTTTACAGTTTTCTCATTTACATATAAAATTGGAAAATAACCATGTGTAGCTCCACATGTAATAATTTCTAAAACCCCAATATCTTGAAAATGTTTAAAAGCTGCTATCAAATTACATTTATAAACATCTTTAAATAAATGTAAATCATTTGAATATCTATCAAAATAGTAATGAGAAAGTTTATTTAATCTCTCATCACCAGCAGTTCTTTTAATTTCTTTTCCAGATAGTTCAATATGTTGCTTTAAATAGTTTATATATTTTTTTTGTAATAATTTATTATCTAACATTGAAAGTAGAGGGGGAGTCATAGACATTGTAACTCTAAAATTGACACCTTCATCTACTAACTTTTGAAAAATTGTTAATAGTGGAATATAAGTTTCAGAAATTGCCTCATATAACCATGATTCCTCTAAATAATCATCACTTTCAGGATGATGTATAAAAGGAAGGTGAGCATGTAAAACAAAACTTACATAACCTTTTTTCTCTTGCATTGTAAAATCTCCTTTGTTTTATATTAATGTTTCTATATAATTTAAAAGAAACTTTAGAGACTTTGCTCTAAAGTCCTAATTGTTAAAGTTAAAATCTTGAAGAAAGACTACCGTGATGAAGGATTCCCAGAAGATGGATTAGATAAATCATATAATTCTTCTATGCTTTCATTTTGATATAGTTCTTTATATAAATCATAAATATTGTAAATTTTGCCCATATTTCTAATAAATGAAATAGAAGAAATAGGTTTTGATATTTGCTCTCCTGTTTTTACATTTTTAAAATAAACCATTTTTTGTTCTTTATTAAATAAGATATGGTCATTAGGTGATTCTATTTCATTAGAAGTAGATACATAAATATAATCATCTTGAATTTCTTGTGTTTTAGTTATTGGTCTTCTTCCTAATTCAATACGATAATCACATTTACTGTCGGCAACATTTAAATACCAACTGTTTGCAAAATCATTTATTTCAACTTCAAAACTATAACCAATTGTATCATTGTGAACAATTAATACTGGTCTAGTATTTTCAAAGAAATGTTCTCCATATTTTTTTTCAAAATTCTTTCTATCTTTATCTGATATATCCCAGTAGATAAATAGATTTGTAGGAGTTTGTGCCAATACTTTTACAACTGTTTGATTGTATCTGTATGGTAGGTCATAATATTCAACAACTTCAACTTTTTCTTTTTTGTTAGAAGTTTTCTTAGTTGCAGTTTTCTTTCTTGTAGTAGTTGACTTTTTAGTAGTAGTTGCTTTTTTTGTGGTGGCTGCTCTTTTTCTAGTAGAAGATGCTGCAGTTTTTTTCTTAGTACTTGAACTAGCAGTTGTAGTTTCGCTTTTTGCTGTTGTAGTTTTTTTGTCAGAATCTTTACTAGAAGTTGATTTTTTGGTTGTTGCTTTACTAGAAGAAGTAGTTGCTTTTTTAGTAGTAGATGTGCTTTTCTTTGTAGTACTACTCTTTTTTGTAGTAGTAGAAGTCGCTTTTTTTGGTGTTTTAGCAGCTTTTTTAGTTGTTGTTTTTTCTATATTTTCTTCTTTTCTCAATTCTAAATCATTTTGTTCTTTTGTTTTTCTTGGCATTTGATATCCTCCTATGTAATCTCATAATATTTCTTTCTTATATTATAATAAAACAAAAATAAATTCAAGAGAAAAATGTATTTTTTTAAAGTTTTTTGTAATTATTTTAAAATATTAAAATTAATAATATATATGTTTGGAAAAATTATAAAAATAAGATAAATAAAAATAAGATTTCTAAAACTTGACAATAAAAATATAAAAATAAGTTAAAGTAAAACCACAAAAATTTTATAATGAAAAAATAATAAAAAATTGACTAAATATTTAATTAAGTTGTTTCTTAAAATCTTGAATAAAATCACCTAAAATTTCTTCAATTGGAACTTGAAATACATATGACAAAGCATAAAGTTCGTAATCCTTTAAAATACGTTTACCTTTTTCTAATTTATGCAATGAGGGTTTTGATATATCAACTCCAACTAAAGCCAATTTCGTAGATAAATCTGTAAGAGATAAGTGATTTTTTTCTCTTAACTCTTTAATTTTATTGCTAGAAACATTTAAGTGATTATTAAATTTTGTACATTGATACATATTAAAATCCTTTCACATTTTTTAAAATTTTATAGTATTTTAAGAAACGGTCGTATACGCTGGAGAGACGAATGAATTCGACCGCTTGTACTAGTTGCAAAAAAATGAAATAAAATATATAATACAAATACAAATTGTATGACGTAAGGAGGAGGAATTCTTTTGGTTATAGACAAAGTAAAAAAAGTAAATGAAGCTGAAAAAAGTAATGTTAGAAATGAAAAAGCAGCTGACATGATGATTGGAAAATGGGTTAAATGTGATGCATGTAAAGAGATAATTTACAAAGAAGAATTACATGCTAATTTAAGTGTATGTCCTAACTGTGGTAAGCATTTTAGATTATCTGCAAGAAGAAGAATTAAGCAAATAGCAGATGAAGGAACATTTAAAGAAATTGGCAAAGATATATTAACAACAGACCCTCTAGAATTTAAAGGCTATATGAAAAAAGTTGAAGGGCTAAGAGAAAAAACTAAAATTGATGAAGCAGTAAAATGTGGAACATGTGAAATTGAAGGAGAAAAAGCAGTTTTAGGAGTTATGGATGGAAACTTTTTAATGGGAAGTATGGGAAAAGCAGTAGGAGAAAGAATTACATTAGCAATTGAAACAGCAATTAAAAAGAAATTACCATTAGTTATGTTTTGTGTATCTGGTGGTGCTAGAATGCAGGAAGGAATAATATCTTTAATGCAAATGGCGAAAACATCAACTGCAATTGCAAAATTAAATAAAGCAGGATTATTATATATATCAGTTTTAACAGACCCAACTACTGGTGGTGTAACTGCAAGTTTTGCAAGTTTAGGAGATATTATTTTAGCAGAACCTAAAGCATTAATTGGATTTGCTGGTCCAAGAGTTATAGAGCAAACAATAAAGCAAAAACTTCCAGAAGGTTTTCAACGTTCAGAATTTTTATTGGAACATGGATTTATTGATAAAATTGTTGAAAGAAAAGATATGAAAGAAACAATTGCAGAATTAATAAGATTACATACAAAATAAAAAGAATTCACAGAAAGGAGTAATGAAAATGGCAAAAACAACTGCATGGGAAAAAGTACAACTAGCAAGACAATTAGAAAGACCAAAAGCTCTTGATTATATAAATAATCTATTTGATGAATTTATAGAATTACATGGTGATAGAAATTTTGCTGATGATAAATCTATAATTGGTGGAATTGCTACTTTAGATGGAAAGCCTGTAACTGTAATTGGGGAGCAAAAAGGTAAAAATGCTAAGGAAAACTTAGAAAGAAATTTTGGTATGCCAAATCCTGAAGGATATAGAAAAGCATTAAGATTAATGAAACAAGCTGAAAAATTCAATAGACCTATTATAACTTTTATAGATACTCCAGGAGCATATCCAGGGTTAGGAGCAGAAGAAAGAGGACAAGGTGAAGCGATAGCAAGAAATATTATGGAGATGTCCCAATTAGAAGTTCCTATTATTTGTATAGTTATAGGAGAAGGCTCAAGTGGAGGAGCTTTAGCAATTGGCGTTGGAGATAAAGTAGTTATGCTTGAAAATTCAATTTATTCAATATTGTCACCAGAAGGTTTTGCAAGTATTCTATACAAAGATTCAAGTAAGGCAAAAGAGGCAGCAGAAGATATGAAGGCAACAGCAGAGGATTTGAAAAGGTTTGGAATTATTGATGATATTATTAAAGAGCCAAAAGATGGTGTGCAGAATGATTTTGATAAAGTTATTAAGGAAATTAAGAAATATTTAATTAAAAATATTGATGAATTAGAAAAAATACCAAAGAAAAAGTTGGTTGAACAAAGATATCAAAAATTTAGAAATATGTAAAAGTTTTATATTGCTAAAATATTATCTTGAATAATTTTTTGTACCTTGTTGTCGCAACCTATGGTTGTAAAAGAAAAATAAATTTTTCTTTTTATATAAGGAAGGTTGCTTCAATCGCACTCGCCTTATGAAAGGCTCGTTTGGCCGCTACGCGGTACTGCAAAATTATTTAAGATAATATTCTAGCAAATAAATAATTAAATAAATTAAATGGAGGTTTTAAAAATGATTTTAGAAGGTAAGAAAGTAGTAATTATGGGAGTAAGAAACAAATGGAGTATAGCATGGGGAGCAGTACAATCTGCTCATGAACAAGGAGCAGAGATTATTTGTACTTGTTCAGCAGATAGTGTAGAAAAGGTTAAAGATTTAGTTAAAGATATGCCTGGAACAAGTGTATATGTATGTAAAGATGTAGGTTTAGATGAGGATATAGATAAATGTTTAGAAGAAATTAAAAAAGACCATGGTAAAATTGATGGTATTTTACATGCAATAGCACATGCAAATACAGAAGATTTAAGAAATGACTTTATATTAACATCAAGAGATGGATATGCACACGCTCAAGATGTAAGCGCATATTCTTTAGTTGCAATTGTTAGAATGGCAAGAGAAAAAGAAATGTTAAATGAAGGTGCAAGTATTGTTGCATATACATATTTTGGTTCAGAAAAAGCAGTAGAAGGATATAATGTAATGGGTGTTGCAAAAGCAGCATTAGAAGCAAGTATTAGATACTTATCTAGAGATTTAGGAAAAGACGGATATAGAATTAATGGAATATCAGCTGGACCTATTAAAACATTATCTGCTAAAGGAATTAAAGATTTCGGAAGCATTTTAGATATTGTAGAAGAAAGAGCACCATTACATAGAAATGTTACAATTAACCAAGTTGGTGATAGTACAGCATTTTTATTTAGTGATTTATCTAGTGCCATAACAGGTGAAATTATACATGTTGATAATGGATTCTCTATTGTTGGGGTGTAGAATTAGATAATAAAAAATTGATATAGTAAGAAGTTCTACTTATATTTAAGTAGGACTTTTTATGGTTTGAAAAAATTAAATAAATCGCAAGTTTCGACAAACTTTTTAAAAATGTTATGATATTATATCTAAAATTTTCTAATTGCAATTATTAAATTAAAAAATATTTGTATTCAAAATATTAATATTCAAAAATTTAAATCAAAATTTTCAAGAAAAATATTAATGTAATTTTTATAAATAAAAAATTAAGTTCAATCTAAAATTTTATCTATTGAATTACTAACAAGTAAAAATTTATTCTAAAATTACATCAAATATATTGAAAAAACGAAAAAAATGTGATACCATAAAGAAACAGTTATCATTCAATAGCAAGGATGAAATTTGAAAAGAATAATCACGAAGAATATGTAGATATGGGTTATGAAAATGAGGATGAATATGCAACAGATTATATAGAAATGCATATGATAGAACTGCAAAAATTTAAAAAGAAAAATCCAAAAATAGATACTAAATTAGAACAATGGTTGTGGCTATTTGTTGGAGGTGAAGAGGAAAAAATGAGAAGAATTGGTAAGAAGAACAAAGAAATAGAAAAAATAGATAAAAAATTAGCATCAATGAGTTTGAGCAGAGAAGAAAGAAATAATTATGAATTTAGAAGAAAAGCCATATTAGATGAAATATCAGCAATAGATTATGCAACTAAAAAAGGTTTAGCTCAAGGAATAGAGCAAGGAATTCAGCAAGGAATTGAACAAGGAATTGAACAAGGGATTGAGCAGGGAAAAGAGCAAGGTATAAGAGAAGGTACACAAAGTATAGCTAAAGAAATGATAAAGAAAAATATGGATATAAATCTAATTATGGAATTAACAAAATTGACGAAAGAAGAGATAGAAAAAATAAAAAAAGATATCTAAGGTAGAAACTCTAAGTTTTTACCTTTTTTTAAAAATTCCTAAAAAAACCTTTAAAAAAAACACAAAATAGTATAAAATAGTATAAAATTTAATTTTAGGAGAGGAATATGAACAAAAAATGGCAAATATATGAAACAGATGAAAACAAAATACAAGAAATATCACAAAAATACAATTTAAACAAATTATTATCAACAATACTAGCAAATAGAAATATAATAGATGAAAAAGACATAAAACAATTCTTAAGTCCAACAAGAAAAGACTTTCATGACCCATTTTTAATACATGATATGGAAAAAGCAGTAGCAAGAATAATAGAAGCCATAAAAAAACAAGAAAAAGTGACAATATATGGAGACTATGATGTAGATGGGATTACAAGTATAACAGTATTAAAAAGCTATTTAAGTGATAGAGGACTAGAAGTTGAAACATACATACCAAATAGACTAAATGAAGGATATGGATTAAACAAAGAAGCAATTGAAAAAATACATAATAATGGATGTCAGTTAATGATAACAGTAGATTGTGGGATTTCAGGGATAGAAGAAATTGAATATGCAAATTCACTTGGGATTGAAACAATTGTAACAGACCATCATGAGCCAGGAAATGAGTTACCAAAAGCATTTGCGGTAATAGATAATAAAAGAAAAGATAGTAACTATCCATTTAGAGAACTTGCTGGAGTTGGTGTAGTTTTTAAACTTATTCAAGCAATTTCAATCAAGTTAGGATTAGCTGAAGAAGAATACCTAAAATATTTAGATATAGTTTGTATTGGTACAATATCAGATATAGTACCTTTAGTTGATGAAAACAGAGTAATTACAAAACTTGGATTAATGTTAGTTAGACAAACTAAAAATATAGGATTAAAAGCAATTCTAAAAACTTCAGGATATAACAAAATTGATTCAAATACAATCTCCTTTGGTGTTGCACCACGAATCAATGCATGTGGAAGAATGGGAGTTGCAGAAGAAGCATTAGAACTATTTTTATCAAAAAATGTTAATCATGTAATGGAATTAGCCAGAAAACTAAATGACCATAACAGAGTAAGACAAGAAACAGAAAAATCAATATTTGAAGAAGCGTTAAAACAAATTCAAGAAAAACATTTAGATGAAAACAACACAATAGTTGTAGGTGGTGAAAATTGGCATCATGGAGTAATTGGAATAGTATCTTCAAAAATTACAGAAATGTATTTTAAACCTAGTATTTTATTAAGTTTTGAAGGTGATGATTTAGGAAAAGGCTCTGGAAGAAGTATACCAGGATTTGATTTACATGATGCATTAATGAAATGTGAAGACTGCATTGAAAAATTTGGCGGACATAGTATGGCTATTGGAATTACTGTTAAAAGAGAAAATCTTGAAAAACTTAAACAGGAATTAGAAAATATCGCTATTGAAGAAAAAATTGATGAAATAGTACCAATCATAAAAATAGATGCAAGAATAAACTTATCAGAAGTAAATAAAGAAATGGTAGAAAGCTTAAAAGAATTAGAACCTTTTGGAGAAGGTAATAAAATGCCTATATTTGCATTTAAAAATTTAAAAATAGATTCAATAAGAGCATTATCAGAAGGAAAACATCTAAAACTAGCATTAAAGGACAACAATACAATTGTAAATGCTATTGGATTTAATATGGGTGAACTTGCACAAGATTATCGAATTGGTGATAAAATAGATGTTGTAGGTACTTTAGAAATTAATACTTTTAATGGTACAGATAGTATTCAGATAAATATGAAGGATTTAATGAAATCTTTATAGAGAGTAAGAGGGGTGTGAATTATCAATGGAAAACAAAGAAATAACAATACAAGACGTAATAAATAAAAGAAAAGAGCATTCAAGAAGAGTAGACACAAAACTAATAATGAAAGCATATAACTTAGCAAACGAAAAACATAAGGACCAAAAAAGAAGTTCAGGTGAACCATATATAATTCACCCTCTTAATGTTGCATATATATTAGCAGATATAGGACT
>CALXJZ010000013.1 GCA_944388745.1 uncultured Clostridia bacterium | reverse complement strand
AGAGATGGAAGAGCTGTAGACTATGACAGAGCAAAAATTAAAGTAGCAATTGAAAAAGCAAATCAAGAGGTAAAACCTAAAGAAAGAGCAACTAAAGAAGATATAAAAGGAATTATTTTATATATAGAAGACTTAGGCAAAAAAAGAATGCTAGTTGAAGACATTCAAGACATTATTGAAGAAAAATTGATGGAATTAGATAAATATGAACTAGCTAAAAGATATATTGTATATAGATATACAAGAGCATTAGTCAGAAAAGCTAATACTACAGATGAATCAATATTAGGATTAATTAGAAATGATAATAAAGAATTAGCAGAAGAAAATTCCAACAAAAATACATTGCTTGCATCAACACAAAGAGATTATATAGCAGGTGAAGTATCAAGAGATTTAACAAAAAGACTATTATTACCAGAAAAAATAGTAAAAGCAGACGAAGACGGAATTTTACATTTCCACGATGCAGATTATTTTGTACAACCAATATTTAATTGTTGTTTAATTAATATAGCAGATATGCTTGATAATGGAACAGTAATGAATGGAAAAATGATAGAAAGCCCAAAAAGTTTTCAAGTTGCATGTATTGTTACAACACAAATAATAGCAACAGTTGCAAGTAATCAATACGGAGGACAATCAGTAGATTTAATCCACTTAGGAAAATATTTAAGAAAAAGTTATAACAAGTATAAAAAAGAGCTTGAGAGCAAATATAAAGGAAAAATAAAAGACAAACTAATAGAAGATATGGTGCAAGACAGATTAAAAGCAGAACTAAAATCAGGAGTACAAACTATTCAATATCAAATAAACACATTAATGACAACTAATGGACAAGCCCCATTTGTGACATTATTCCTACACCTAGAAAAAGATGATCCATATATCAAAGAAAATGCAATGATTATTGAAGAAGTATTAAGACAAAGGTATGAAGGAATAAAAAATGAAGCAGGAGTCTATGTAACACCAGCATTTCCAAAATTAGTTTATGTTTTAGACGAATTTAACAATTTGCAAGGTGGAGAATATGATTATTTAACAAGACTTGCAGTTAAATGTTCAGCAAAAAGAATGTATCCAGATTACATATCAGCTAAAAAAATGCGTGAAAATTATGAAGGAAACGTATTCAGCCCAATGGGATGTAGAAGTTTCTTATCACCTTGGAAAGATGAAAACGGAAACTACAAATTTGAAGGAAGATTCAATCAAGGTGTAGTAAGTATCAATTTACCACAAATAGGAATTATAGCAAAAGGTGATGAAGAAAAATTCTGGAAGATATTTGATGAAAGACTTGAACTTTGTAAAGAAGCATTAATGTGTAGACATTATGCATTACTTGGAACACACTCAGATATAAGCCCAATCCACTGGCAATATGGAGCGATAGCAAGACTTGAAAAAGGTGAAAAGATAGATAAACTATTATATGGTGGATATTCAACAATATCTTTAGGATATATAGGGCTATATGAAGTGACAAAATTAATGACTGGTGAATCACATACAACAGAAAAAGGACATGAATTTGCATTAAAAGTTATGAAACATTTAAGAGAAACAACAGATAAATGGAAAAAAGAAACAAATATTGGATTTGCTTTATATGGTACACCAGCAGAAAGTTTATGTTACAAATTTGCAAGAATAGATAAAGAAAAATTCGGAACAATTAAAGATGTCACAGATAAAGGATATTATACAAATTCATATCATGTAGATGTAAGAGAAAAAATTGATGCATTTGCAAAATTGACATTTGAAAGTGAATTCCAAAAAATATCATCTGGTGGTTCAATATCATATATCGAAATACCAAATATGAACAAAAACTTAGAAGCATTAGAAACAGTTGTTAAATTTATATATGACAACATCCAATATGCAGAATTTAATACAAAATCAGATTATTGTCATGAATGTGGTTTTGATGGAGAAATAATAATCAATAAAGACAACGAGTGGGAGTGTCCAAACTGTGGAAACAAGGACCATAGCAAAATGACTGTAGTTAGAAGAACATGTGGATATTTAGGAGAAAACTTCTGGAACGTAGGAAAGACAAAAGAAATCAAACAACGTGTAATGCATCTGTGATGGTCAGTTTGGGGACAGGTACGAAGTGACCATTTTTGGTTAGTTTAGGGACGGCACTTTATATTAATAATAAACTTCTGTAAAAATTACAGGAGTTTTATTGACTTTTATAATAAATAAATAATATAATTCATTTAACAAGTCAACATAGTGCAAAACTAGGGAGGTAAAAGCAATGATTATTGAATTACCAAGAAAATTTACATTTTTTAATGAAACAGGAGAAAAAGTTGCATATATAAACGAGCAAGGAATACTGATATTAAAAGAAGTATCATTTAGAAAAGTTATGTTTGAGTTAGCTTATGAAATGAAAGGAAGAAATCGGTGTTGTTATTGTGGAAAAATCATAAAAGAAAAACAAATAACAATTGATCATATGTATCCACAAGATTTTGGAGGACCAACGATTACAAATAATTTATTGCCTAGTTGTCAAGAGTGTAATAATGAAAAAGGAAATATGACAACTAAACAATACAAGAAATACTTATTAGCCAAAAGACAGAGAAGAAGAAAAGAATATATAGAAGATTTGAAACAATATCTAATATATATAAGAAAATGGGAATTGTTTGAGATACCAAAGGAGTGGATTTCGAAAAAGGAGATTACAGAAATTATAGCAAGAATTGATTTAAATGATGATTATATAGGAAAAAACTATAAAAACGCAAAGAATTTTTACGAAAAATATGGTCATATACAAAAACCAGTAATTGTTGACAGAAAAGGATTTCTATTAGATGGATTTATTACTCTTATGTATGCAAAAAATAGTAAAATAAAAAGATTACCTGTTATTGTATTAGAAAATGTAGAAGTTGTAACTTAAAAAAGAAAAGAAATCTGAGAATATAAAAAAACTCGGATTTCTTTTTAATATTAATATTTAAAACAATTTAGTTATTATTTAAAAATCTATCAAACAATTGATTCCTACAAAGTTCCTCAAAACTATCATCAAGAGACTCTAAAGCAATATCTTCATTATACTTTCTATCTAAACAATGCTTAATAATATAATCAGCAAGTTCAGGGTTTTTAGAAAGAAGGGGACCATGTAAATAAGTTGCAATAACATTATTTTGAAAATAACCTTCTTCAGTATCTCCAAACTTGTTGCCATTACCAAATAAAACCTTCCCAAAAGGATTAGAAATATCAAAAGTTTGACCACCATGATTTTCAAAGCCAATAACTTTTGTACGTTTTCCATTAAGATTAGCTTCTATTACAATATTACCGATACATCTTTTCTTTCTATCATTTATAGCCTCTGTATAATAATCAAAAACTTCTAAACCTGGAACAATATCACCATCAGCAGATTTATAATATTTTCCAAATAACTGATAAGCACCACAAATTAATAAAAAGAACACACCATTATTAATAGCCTCTTTAATATTATCTTTATATTTAACCAAATCATCAGCCAAAATTCCTTGTTCTTGGTCAGCTCCACCACCTGCAAAAACCAAGTCATAACTATTAAAATCTGGAGGATTATTTCCAATAGAATATCTATCAATAATAGCAGTTATTCCACGTTTTTCTAATCTATATTTTAAAACTTGAATATTTCCATAATCTCCATATAATTCTAAAATATCAGGATATAAATATAATATTTTTAATTCTTTCATTAGAGAATACCTCTTTTCTGTTTTTTATTTCTATATCTTTGTATATAAAAGATTTGGATGATTTTTTCTCCGTCCCCAAATCATCGTTTCAATTTCAAAATTTCAGTTCTTGTTGGCTGCAAAGAAGTATAATTTGCAATAACATATTTTTTTACATTTGTCTTATATAAACTATTAACAGCTTCATGTAAGTTTAGGTAAGGTTCTATTTTATTTGCATCAAATCCAGAAGTTTTAATTCTAATCGCCATGTCATAAGCTCTAGTTCCAGAAGTTACAACTCTTGATACATTATTTAAATTTGAAAAGTCAATATCCCAAATCCAAGAAACATCATGACCATCAGCTAAATTATCATTTAATACAAAAAGTAATTCTTTTTCATCATCATCTTCATTTAAAATTCTTAAGCTAACATTACTTCCAGTAGGATTTTTTGCTAAGTTAATAATAGTTGGAATACCATTTATATCAATTTCTTCTAAACGACCATTATTCAAAACAAATTTTGATAAAGCATTTTGTACAATTTTTGTATCAATATTATATAAGCTAACACATGAAATTACAGCAACAAAATTGTATATGTTATAAATACTATTAAATTTTGTTTTATATGTAATTCCATCAACTTCAAAACTTCTATTTTTCAAGTCAACATTTTGAGCAAGTTTGTAAATTTTATTATCACCATAATGGCAATTAGGACATTCAAATTTTCCTATGTGAGAATACTGATAATATTTATATTCGAGACGTGTATTGCAGAAAGGACAAAATTTTCCTTCTCCAGCTTCTTTCATTTCTTTTGTTGCATACTTATATGGCTCAACACTAAAATAATATACATTTTCATTATCAGGGTTTGCTTTTCCAAGTCGTGAAACATTAGGGTCATCACTATTTAATACTAAATTACCAGTATAAGTTTTTAGAAATTCATTTATCTTTAAAATCAATGTCTCAACTTCACCATTTCTATCTAATTGGTCACGGAAAAAGTCTAGAACAACTAGAGTATCTAATTTCAAATCTTTAAATACCACAGGCACATAACCTTCATCAACTTCAAAAACTAAGTAATCAGCTTTAATTTTACCAGTTAAAGAACAATGTTTTAAAAGAGTAGATAAAATTCCAGTTTCCATATTGTTTCCTTCTTTGTTACTGATAACTTTTTTTCCTGCTGTTTCAAAAACATATCCAATAGCATTATTTGTCATAGTTTTTCCATTTGTTGCAGTAACAGCAATAATTGGACAATCTATTTTAAAATATTTAAATATCTCAGGATTCCAATCAAATGCTATTTTACCAAGAAAATTTCCTCCTTGTTTACCTGCTATCTTTAATGCAATATTTAAAAGTTTCATTATTAATACAATAAAAAAATTCTTCATATCTTATTCCTCTCAATTATTAAGATTTTAAGTTTTCCTTATTATACCACAACGAAAAATATATGAGCAATAAAATTTTAAAACTTAATAAAATAGTAATAAATTTTTCTTGCTATTTTCAAATTCATGTAGTAAAATTGGAATGGTAAATTACGGGATTTTTAAATTTCTAAAGTAATTTAAAATCAAAAGAGGAGGGATTTTTTATGCCAGAAATAAGTTTAAATCTAAAAAACACAGGGTTAACTAAAAAAAGCATAATGGAATATAAAGAACAAGTAGAAAATATCCATAAGGATTTACATAGAAGAGCAAATGACGAAAAAGATTTTGTTGGATGGTTAGAATTACCAACAAATTATGATAAAAAAGAATTTGCAAGAATAAAAAAAGCAGCTAAAAAAATAAAAAAAGAATCAGATATATTAGTTGTAATAGGAATAGGTGGGTCATATTTAGGAGCAAGAGCAGTAATAGAATCATTGACAAGTTCATTCTACAATATGTTACCAAATAAACAAAGAAAATTCCCACAAATATTATATGTTGGAAACAACTTAAGTCCAAACTATATAAATGAATTAATAGAATATATTGGAAACAAAGACTTTTCAATAAATGTAATATCAAAATCAGGTACAACAACAGAACCTGCTGTTGCATTTAGAATTTTTAGAGAAATATTAGAAAACAAATATGGAATTGATGAAGCAAGAAGTAGAATATATGCTACAACTGACAAAGAAAAAGGAGCATTAAAGACATTAGCAGAAAGTGAAGGTTATGAACAATTTGTAGTACCAGATAATGTCGGAGGAAGATATTCAGTTTTAACAGCAGTAGGACTACTTCCAATAGCAGTTGCAGGAATAGATATAGATAAATTAATGGAAGGAGCAAGACTTGCACAAGAAAGATATAATGATTCAAATCTAAAATATAATGAATGTTATGAATATGCAGTAGTAAGAAATATATTGTATAAATTATATAAAAATACTGAAATATTAGTAAATTATGAACCTAAAATGCATTATTTCACAGAATGGTGGAAGCAATTATTTGGAGAAAGTGAAGGAAAAGAACAAAAAGGAATATTCCCAGCAGGAGTAGACTTTACAACAGATTTACATTCAATGGGACAATACATACAAGAAGGAAGAAGAAATCTATTTGAAACAGTAATATCAATAGAAGAATCAAATTCAGATATAACAATTCCTTCTGATGATGATAATTTAGATGGATTAAACTATTTAGCAGGAAAAGGATTAGACTATGTGAATAAAAAAGCAATGGAAGGAACAGTACAAGCACATGTTTCAGGAGATGTTCCAAATATAATAATAAATTTGAAACAATTAAATGAAACAGCAATTGGTGAATTAATATATTTCTTCGAAAAAGCATGCGCAGTATCTGGGATGATTCTAGGAATAAATCCATTTAATCAACCAGGAGTAGAAGAGTACAAGAAAAACATGTTTAAACTATTAAAGAAACCAGGATATTGTTAGGGACGTGCCAAAGGAGGGCAAAATGATTTACAAAGAAAAATTTAAGATAGGATTAAAAGATGTATGGAAAAATAGCGAGGTTAGTAATATAGCAATACTTGAATATTTAGAAGATGTCGCAGCATATCATTCAGATAGTGTAGGAGTACGGTGTAAACACAACAGATGAAACAAATTACACTTGGCTTTTATTAGATTGGCAAGTTAAGGTTATAAAAAGACCAATTTATGGGCAAACTCTAGATATACACACTTGGTCAAGAAAGATTATTAAATGTTATGCATATCGTGACTTTGAAGTATATGACAATGAAGGTAATTTATGTGTAATTGCCACTTCAAAATGGTTATTAATTAATAGTAAAGAAAGAAAAATAGCTAAGGTAGAGCCAGAATTAGCAGATAAGTATAAATCAGAGATTGGAAAATGTGTATTTGAAAATCCAGAAATAGAAAAGTTAAAAGTACCAGAAAAATTTGATAATGAAATATTGTATAAAGTTCAAAGAAGAGATATTGATGTTATTGGACATATGCATAATTTACATTACTTAGATTTAGCTTATGAAGCTCTTCCAGATGAAATATATGACAAAAGACCATTTGACAATATTAGAGTAATGTACAAAAAAGAAATCAAATTTGGGGAAATGGTTAGATGTAAATATTCTAAAGAAAATGATAGAAATATCGTTGTGATTGAAAGTGAAGATGGGAAGATTTTGCATGCAATAATAGAAATATGGTGAAAAACAGTAAAAAACGCTGAAAAAATACTTGAATTTTGTAATCTAGGTGTGATATAATACATATCGGTTTTAAAAAGGGAGGAATTTATAATGAAAACAAAATTAAGAAAAACAAAAATAGTTGGAACAATAGGACCAGCAAGTCAAAGTGAAGAAATGCTAACAAAATTAATCAATGCAGGATTAAATGTTACAAGAATTAACTTTTCACATGGTGGATATGATGAAAACGGAGAAAAAATCGAAACAATTAAAAAAGTAAGAAAAGCATTAAATAAACCAGTAGCTTTATTATTAGACACAAAAGGACCTGAAATCAGAACAGGTGTATTAGAAACTGGAAATGAAAAAGTTCTAATTGAAGAAGGACAAACATTTACATTCGTAAATGATGATATTATAGGAAACAATCAACAAACATCAATAAGTTATAAAGAATTATACAAAGATGTAAAAGTTGGTTCAACATTATTAGTTGATGACGGAGCATTAGAATTCAAAATTACTGAAATTAAAGGTAAAGATATAGTATGTAAAGCATTAAATACAGCAAAATTAGGAAGCAGAAAAACAATGAATGTACCTGGTGTGAAATTAGAATTACCAGCATTAACACAAAAAGACATTGATGATATCACAGAAGGAATTAAAAGAGGATTTGATTATATCGCTGCTTCATTTGTAAGAAAAGCTGCAGATGTAAAAGCTATTAGAGATTTACTAGATGCAAATGGAGGAGAAAAAGTAAAAATTATCTCTAAAATAGAAAATCAAGAAGGTATTGATAATTTTGAAGAAATATTAGCTATTTCAGACGGAATAATGGTAGCTCGTGGAGATATGGGTGTTGAAATTCCAATGGAACAAGTTCCAATTGTTCAAAAACACTTTATAAAAAGATGTAATGCAGTTGGAAAACCAGTTATTACAGCAACACAAATGCTAGAATCAATGACAACAAATCCAAGAGCAACAAGAGCTGAAGTTAGTGACGTTGCAAATGCAGTATATGATATTACAGGCGCAATCATGCTTTCAGGAGAATGTGCTATGGGTAAATATCCAGTAGAATGTGTTGAAACAATGGATAAAATAGCATTATCAATTGAAGGAGCTATTAAATATTGGAAGAGATTTAATAGAAAAGAAATCAAACATGATAAAGAAGATTTAGAAGGAACAATAGCATATACAACATGCGTAACAGCTGAACATGTTCAAGCTGATGCAATAGTTGCATATACACATAAAGGAGATTCTATAAGAAAATTAGCTGGATTAGGAGCTGGATGCCCAATATTTGCTATAACAGATGACGAAAAAACATATTATCAATTAGGAGCATCTTTCAATGTTCATCCAGTATTATACACAGAAGGAAAAACAATTGAAGATACAATTTCTCATGGAATTGAAATCTTGAAAAATGAAGGAATCTTAGAAAAAGGAGATACAGTTGTTTTAGCTGGAGGAGCAAAAATATTACCTGATGATACTGAAAATAAAGTAATCGGTGGATTTGTAAGATTATAATTAATTATTAGAAAAATAGCCTATATGGCTATTTTTTGTTGGGAAAATTTATAAAAATATTGTTTTTTTCAAAAAGATAATATATAATTCTAACATAGAGAATAAAAGAAAGGAGAAAGGAGATGTGTCCCAGAATGGACAAAAATGTCCAAACAGAAACGTCCCCAAATGGACATTGGCACGTCCCCAATGAGACAAAATGGCAAAACCAATAGTAGCAATAATAGGAAAACCAAATGTAGGTAAATCAACATTTTTTAATTATTTAGCTGGAAGTAGAATATCAATAGTTCAAGACACACCAGGTGTTACAAGAGATAGAATATATGCAGAAACAAATTGGATAGGAAGAACATTCACATTAGTTGATACAGGTGGAATTGAGCCAGACTCAGAAGATATAATTTTATCTCAAATGAGAGAACAAGCAAATTTAGCAATAGCAATGGCAGATGTTATCATATTTTTAACAGATATTAAACAAGGAGTAACAGCAGCAGATAGAGAAATATCATTAATGCTAAAAAAATCGGGAAAACCAATTGTATTAGTATGTAACAAAGCTGATAACTTCGATAAAGACAAAGAAGAGATATATGAATTTTATAATCTAGGAATAGGAGATCCCTTTCCAATTTCAGCTGCAAATGCATTAGGCATTGGTGATGTATTAGATGAAATTTATGATAAATTACCACCAAAAGAACAAGGCGAAGATGAAGATGATTCAATAAAAGTTGCAGTTATAGGAAAACCAAATGTAGGAAAATCATCTTTAATTAATAAGATCTTAGGAGAAAATAGAGCAATTGTAAGTGACATTGCAGGAACAACTAGAGATGCAATAGATACAGAATTTGAAAACGAAAAAGGGAAATATGTATTAATAGATACAGCTGGAATTAGAAGAAAAAGTAAAGTAAAAGAATCTATTGAAAAATTTAGTATAATGAGAACTCTTTTAGCAATTGAAAGAGCAGATGTATGCTTAATGATGATAGATGCATTAGAAGGAGTTACAGACCAAGATGCAAAAATTGCAGGCGAAGCACATGAGGCAGGAAAAGGTGTGATTATTGTTGTAAACAAATGGGATGCATTTAAAAAAGAAACAGGAACACTAGAAAAATATAAAAAAGAAATTTATGACCAACTAAAATACTTATCATATGCACCAATAATATTTGTATCAGCGAAAACAGGGCAAAGAGTAAACAAATTATTTGATTTAATAAATTATGTAGCAGAACAAAATGCTATGAGAATATCAACATCAGTATTAAATCAAGTTATAAATGAAGCAATAGCAATAGTTCAACCACCAACTGATAAAGGGAAGAGACTAAAAATATTTTATGGAACACAAGCTTCAACAAAACCACCAACATTTGTAATATTTGTAAATAGCAAAGAACTATTCCATTTTTCATATGAAAGATATTTAGTAAATCAAATAAGAAAAGAATTTGGACTTGAGGGAACACCAGTAAGAATAATAGTAAGAGAAAAAAGGGATTCAGGGGACGGAGCTTAAAATCCCTAAAAGCAGGGATTTAGGGACGGACCTTGAAATAAAATAAAAGTAGCGTCCCTAAACTGACCAAAAATGGTCAGTCCAAACCTGTCCCCAAACTAACCAAAAAGGAGGAAAAATTATGATAATTTATGTAATTATGGCAATTATAGCTTACCTAATAGGAAGTGTTAATTTTTCAGTAATTTTTAGCAAAAAATTTGCAGGATTTGATGTAAGAGAAAAAGGAAGTGGAAACGCAGGAAGCACAAATATGCTTCGTAGTGTTGGAAAAAAAGCAGCAGCATTAACTTTGGTTTGTGATGTTCTAAAAGGAGTAGTTGCAATTGTAATAGCAATAATAGTAGGAAATATAATACAAGATTCTAACAAAGAGTTATTACTACAAATTGCAGGAATTGCAGTAGTTCTAGGTCACACATTTCCGATATTTTTCCAATTCAAAGGTGGAAAAGGAGTTGCAACATCTTTAGGAATTTTATTAATGAGTAACTGGCAAATCGGACTTATTTGTCTAGTGTTTGCATTAGTTTTAATGGCTTTAACTAGAATGGTATCATTAGGTTCTTGTGCAGCAGCTGTACTATTCCCAGTTTTAACTTTATTTATAAATGACCATTATACTGTATTAACAGAAGGAAAACAAGGAAGTACATATCTTGTATATAGCATTATTATGGCAATAATAGTATTATTCAATCATAGAAGTAATATAAAAAGGATTTTAAACGGGACAGAAAACAAATTAAGTTTTAAAAAGTAATTTTATAAATAAAAGTAGAAAGATTGAGGAAAACAGATGAAAAAAAGTATAATATTTCTATTTGCAGTAATGATGATAAGTTTATTGATAATAATATTAAATACAACAAATTCTCAAGCAAGATTAGCAGATGACGAATTTTTCAAATTACAATTTGAAATAAAAAATAATGAAGAAAATGAGAATGTATATATTTATTTGCTTTTACCAAAAGAATATATAGAATTTGCAATAAAACATGATAATTTAGATATAGAGTATGAAGGTGCAAATACATTAAAAGAGAACAGTATACCAAGCATTAATGTAGACGGATTAAATATATTAGATGACATATATGAAGAAAATGGAATTAAATATGTTCAAATTTTGCTAGAGAAAAATGAAGATAATATATATTCTTTTGATATTCTATCAGATTATTTTGATTTAGATATGAGATACAGGATAAAAAATGATAGCAAAGATTTTATAGCAAATATAGAAAACTTTAAGTTAAATGATGGAATATGCGAAATAGAATATGATTATGATGCAGATATAGTAAAGCAACCAGATAGGAAACTATTTTCATTTGGTACAATCTTGTTAATTGCTATACTAATAATAGTAATTATACTAGGAATTTCATCATATATAAAGGAAAAATAAGAAAAGTGGTTTATAGGTAAAACCATAAAAACCTAAATATGTAAAGCAAGGAATGAATAGAAGTGAAAAAAATAGCAATAATAGGAAGTGGAAGCTGGGGAGTAGCATTAGCATGCCATCTAGCAAGATGTGGAAATGAAATAAAAATATGGTCTTTTAGTGAAGAAGAAAAGAAATTAATAAATGAAGAAAAGAAATGCAAATTTTTACCTAAAGTAACAATACCCGATAATGTAATATGTTCAAATGATTTTGAAGAAGTAATAAAAGATACAGAATTTATATTACATGTTACACCATCAAAATTCACAAGAGATACATTTAAACAATATAAGCAATATGTAGGTGATAAACCAGTAATTATTTGTTCAAAAGGATTTGAAAAAGAAACTTTAAAAACACTTGATGAAGTGATTTTAGATGAATTACCAACAGCAAAAGTAGGAGCATTATCAGGACCAAGCCATGCTGAAGAAGTTTCAATAGCAATTCCAACAGTTTTAGTAATTGCTTCAAAACATAAAGAAATTCTAGAAATGATACAAGATACTTTTATGTGTGCAGAAATGAGAATATATACTTCAAATGATATTAAAGGAGTAGAATTAGGTGGAGCTTTAAAAAATATTATAGCATTTTGTGCAGGAGTTGCAGCAGGTATTGGTTTGGGTGATAATACTTTTGCAGCATTGATTACAAGAGGATTAGGAGAATTAACTAGATTAGGTGTTGCGCTAGGAGGAGAAAAAGAAACTTTTTATGGACTAAGTGGATTAGGTGATTTAATAGTTACATGTCTTAGTGAACATAGTAGAAATAGAAAAGCAGGAAAATTGATTGGTCAAGGAAAATCTCTTGAAGAGACTAAAAAAGAAGTTGGAATGGTAATTGAAAGTATTGATAATATTGAAGTTGCATATGAGCTTGGAAAAAGAAATAATGTATATATGCCAATAGTTGAGACTGTTTATAAGGTTTTATATGAGAATTTAGATCCAAAAGAAGCGGTTAAAGAGCTTATGACGAGGGAGAAAAAAAGCGAAGTGATTGAAAAATAATTACAATTTTGGCTGTGTTAAACTTCATTTGAAATTTAATCAACGTACAAAGAGTACGTCTCATAAATTTCAAATTTGTTTGCCTTGCCAAAATTTAATTCTTTTCCAATCAATAGAACATAATAAAAAATTAATGAATAAAAATTTGAAAAAATAAGATAATAAAAATAAGTATAATTAACTAAAAAATATAAACTAGAAAGAGAGGAAAAGACAATGGAATTTTTTGATAAATTAGGAAAAAAAGCATCAGAAGCATATAAGATGACTGCTGACAAGACAGGAAAAATAGCAAAAGAAACAAAAATGAAATTTAAAATAGGAGAACTTAGATCACAAATAAATGATATATATGAAGAAATTGGTAAAAAAGTATATGAAAGTCATGTAAAAAAAGAGGAAATTTCAATACAAAATAATTTAGAAGAAGAATGTACAAAAATTGATGTATTGTCAGATGAAATAGAAAGTTTATTAAAACAATGTTTAGAACTAAAAGACAAAAAACAATGTCCTAAATGTTTTAAAGAAATTGAAAAAGATGCAAAATTCTGTCCAAGCTGTGGTGCAAAACAAGAAGAAATAGAAGTAAAAGAAGTAGAAATTTTAGAGGATATAGAAACTACAGAAGTAGAGGATGATGATTTAATAGATAATCAAATAAATATAGAAGATGTAGAAAAAAATAATGAAAATAATAAAGTTGACAATGATGAAAGTACGGAAACATCACCTGATTCAAAAGATGAATCAAATACTTGTGATAATTTAGAAAAAACTATTCAAATTGAATCTAATGTAGAAGATGATAACATAGAAGGGAAATAAACTAAAAATGAAAGTAGTAATACAAAGAGTAAAAAATGCAAAAGTAGATGTAAAAGGAAAAACAGTCGGAAAAATCGAAAAAGGTTTTTTAGTTCTATTAGGTGTAACACATGATGATACAGAAGAGCAAGCAGATTATTTAGTAAAGAAACTTTGCCAATTAAGAGTATTTACAGACGAAAATGATAAAATGAATTTAAGTTTAAAAGATGTAAATGGAGAATTATTAATAGCTTCACAATTTACATTATATGCAGATTGTACACGGAGGAAACAGACCATCATTTATAAATGCAGCAAAACCAGACAAAGCAGAAGAATTATATGATTACTTTTGCAAGCAATGTGAAGAAAAGTATAATGTCAAAGTTCAAAAAGGCATTTTTGGCGCAGATATGGAGGTTTCACTTTTAAATGATGGACCAGTAACAATTATAATTGAAAAATAGTGCTAGTTTGAGGATGTCGCGTTGGGGACGTTTCTCATGCGACATTAAATATAGAAAAAGATTTTAAGTATCTAGATAATAATAAATGTCGCATGAGAAACGTCCCCAACGCGACATCCTCAACTCGACATTCCACTAATAAGGAAATCTCTCATATAGATATTTAATAATCTCATCACCATTGTGAGGACTAACATGGATAAAAACATTCTTATCTAAACATATCCACATATTAATTTCATAATCATCATAATTATCAATAAATGTACCAACAATTTCTGCTAATTCAACAGGATTTTGGTACATTTTTTCCCACTTCAAATCATCATACAAATGAAAAGCAGTATTATAAAATTTACTCAAAAATTTTCCTAATTCACCATTTTTTTCTGTATATAAACAAATTCTTGCAGACATAACAAACCTCTTTTATAAACAATTTCTAAATAAAATTGATTTAAATAAAATAAATTTAATAAACAATTCTTTAAATATTAGTATAAAAAATAAAATTAAATTTATACAGGGAATAAATTGCAAAGAAATCGCAAATAATAAAAATATAATAAAATTTGGAGGTTCAGTTTTGAAAAATTTAAAAAGAATAGGATATATAATTTTAATAGTTATAATAGCAATTTTAGGATTTGTTGTTTATTCAAACGCTAATAAAGAGGATGGAAATAATGGACAGGAAAAAGCCTTTTCAGAAATTAAATATGTAGAATCAAAATTAGTCCAACTATTTAATGAAATGAACAAAATAGAATCAAGAAACTATAGCATTGCAATTGGAGAAATTTCAAAAGATAGTAGCAGTAATCAATCAACTGGTCAATCAAGCGGACAAAGTTCTTCAGAAAGTGGCTCAGGAGGTGGAGAAGGAGGAACATCAGCAGGTGAACAATCAGGCAGTAGTAGTAATTCTAATAGTAGTTCAAATAGTGACCTAGATAATAAAAAATACGAATTACAATTAAGTGGAGTATTAACAAATAAAGAAGATATCAACTGGGATTATGTGAAAGGTGAAATTGAAAATTTGTACACATCAATTGCAACAATAACATTAGATTTTTATCAAATTGGAGCAAATCAAGATAATATTTTAGCATTTAATCAACAAATAGATAATCTTTCAGTAGCGGTAAAAGATGAAAACAAAGAAACAACATTAACAGAACTATCAAATCTATATACAAATTTGTCAAACATAACTCAAAATATACAAGGAAACGAAACATATAAAATGGTAGTTAGAATCAAAGAAAATATTTTTAAGGCATATTCTAAATTAGATGCAGGAAAATGGGATGAAATATCAAATGATGTAAATAATGCAATATCCACATATTCAGAGTTATTAACTAATGCAAGCAATGGAATTGATAATCAATATGAAATAAATAAAGGATATATATTAATAAATGAGATGCAAAATGCTGTGAAATTGCAAGATGTATCAGTTTTTTTGATAAAATACAAAAATTTACTAGAAGAATTAAATAGTATATGATATAATATGAAAAGAGTAAATTGAATAGTCGCTGGTAAATTCCGAAAGGAATTACGAGAGGAAAGTCCGGGCTCCATAGAGCAAAGATGCTAGATAACGTCTAGTGAGGGTGACCTTAAGGAAAGTGCAACAGAAAATAACCGCCTCTGAGAATAGTTCGTTCTGACGGAGGTAAGGGTGAAAAGGCGAGGTAAGAGCTCACCGCTATTATGGTGACATAATAGGTCAGTGTAAACCCCATCTGGAGCAACACCTTGCAAAGAAGATTAAGCCTGCTCGGCGCCTTCTTAATTTGTGTGGCTTGAGATAGATAGTGATATCTATCCTAGATAAATGACTATTTTAAATGACAGAACCCGGCTTACAGATTTACTCTCTTGAAAAATAATTATAATTTTTGTGCTTAGGGGGAAAGAGATAAGATGGAAAGAATAGATTTTTTAGCAACTGATGGAATAAATTTAAATGGCTTTATATATAAAGCAGATATAAGTAGCAATAGCAAAAAAGTTATTCTTGCAGTACATGGAATGAGTAGCAATTGCTTTAAAAAAAGAGATGAAATAATTGCTAAAAAGCTAAATGAAAACGGAATAGATTATTTTTGTTTTAACAATAGAGGTAGTGAATTAGCAAAATACATACGTAAAAATATAAATGGAAAAAAAGAAAAACATTTAGGCGGAACTACCTATGAAGACGTACTAGAAGGATATGAAGATATAGTAGGAGCTATATTAAAATTAGAGGAATTAGGATATAAAGAAATATATTTACAAGGACATAGTCTTGGTTGCACAAAAATTGTTTATACATATAATGAATTAAAAGAAGAAGAAGATAAAAACTTAGAAAATATTAAAGGTGTAATATTATTATCATTAATAGACATACCTTCAACATTAAAAATCTATTTAAGGGATAAATTCAATACATATTTAAACTTAGCAGAAGAAAAAGAAAAGGCAGGGTTAAAAAATGAATTAATGCCAAAAGATGCATTTATACACCCAATAAGTGTTAAAAGTTTTTTACGCTATGCAAGAGATAACAAAGAAATAGATTTTGCAAGATATAGTGAGGATAATGAATTTGAAAAGTTAAACAATATAGAATGTCCACTAATGATGAGATGGGGAAACAACAATGAAATGATATTACAAAATGCAGAAGAATTAGTAGAATTAATTAATCAAAAAATTAATAATCCTAAAAAAGATATTTCATTTATTGATGGTGCAGACCATGGCTATCATGATAGAGAAGAATTATTAGCAGAACAAATTTTGAAATTTATAAATAATTAAATGTGATTATAAACAACATTAAAGAGAATTGAAATTAAATATTTCAGTTCTTTTTTATTGCATATAAAAAATTAAATTTTCTAAAAAATGAGTAAAACCAAGAAATAATTAAAAAACAATAAAAATAACGAAATAAAACAGATATTTTACTGCATAATCAATATTGATTTTAAGGTGCTTGCAATAGTAAACTACAATAAACTACAAAACACATATTAGAAATGATTTTCTATAAAAAAAGAATAGTTTATAAATCATTTTTATAATAATATAAAAAATGAAAAATAAACCACAATATTTATAGCATAATAAAGAAAGTTATTCTTTACCCAAAGTACAATTAATATCATCAGTAAAACCAAGTATCCAAACAGGAGAAACATCAAAAAATTTTCCAATTTTTATTAACATATCACGATCAATTTTTTTAATTTTTCCGTGATGCATACTTAGAAATTGTACCTTTTGATTTAACCCCAAGAGCTTGAGCTACTTGAGTATAAGTTAAGCCAGATTGTTTTATTAAAAAAGAAAATCTTTCAGCCAATACATTATCCAAGATAATAACCTCCTAAAAAGAACATCATCAATATAGATAGTATAACATTTAAAATGTGTTTTGTAAATAGCCATTTTGCAATAAAGCAAAAGAAAAAGTATCATTAGCGGTAACAAAATTCAATAAAAAGATTGACAAATCATTAAAAATAATATATTATGTTTCTGAAATGGAAACAAAGAAGGAGTAGATATGGAAGCAAAGGAAGTAGGAAATAATGTCAAAAATTTAATGAAAAAAAATAATTACACTGAAAAAGCACTTGCAGAAAAAATGGGAATTACAGCTAAAACCCTAGCAAAAAAATTAGCAGGTAAGCAAGAATTTTATGCTAGTGAAATAATTTCCATTACTGAAATTTTTGAATTAGATATAAAAAAATGCGTAGAAATTTTTTTTGTTTCAAAAAGTAAGTAAAAACTTTAAAATTTTACATAATAATTGCATATTTGGTATGGACTTTTCCTATATTTTTCGATATAATATGAAAGATATAGGTTTTTTAAATTTAATAACAATAAATATACTAATGTTTTTTAATATAGGAAGGATTGAGAATAATGTATGAAAGAAGTGCAATAGTTCTAGAAAGATATATAGAAAAAATCTTCGGATTTGATAAAGCAAATAATCTAAGAGCTAATTATAAAAATTTTGGAGAATTATTAGAAGAAGTAAAACAATATAAAGAATTAACAGAAAAAGAAGGAAAAATCATTAAAGAATTTGATGATACGGTAAAAGAAATAGAAAGTATACAAGCAAAACAAGGTAAAATATGTGAGCAAAACCAGAAATTAGAACAAAACCGTAATCAGTTATTTATGGATTTAGGAGAAGACTCTAAAATTTTAGATAACAAATTTAAGAAAACAGAAAATGCAATAGAAGAAAATAATAAATATCTTAAAGAATTAAGAGAAGATTTCATAAATTATCTGAGTGATTTTTCTAATAGACAAAAGGAGAGAAATAAATGTGAAAAGGCAAGAAGAATAGGAGAATCAAATCATTTATCATATATTAAAAAAATGCAAGCCGAATTTCAAGGAATAAATTTTAAAGATGTTATTACTTTAAAAGATTTTATAAATTCAGATAAAACTTCTATAAAGCAAGAGTTAAATGAAGTAATGACGAGAAATGGTAAAAACGAAAAAATAGGTTTTAACCAAGATGTATTAAAAATGGCTATAAAAGCAAGAATTAGTATCGCTGAAAAAGAAGCAGAATGTTATGTATTAATCTATGATAAAATGAAAAAAATATTAGCAGAACTTGAAAATGATAATCTTAAACTAAATAAATATGAAAAACACTTAAAAGATGTAAGTGTAAAATTAGCATTTTTAGAAGCAGAAAAGGAATATATATTTGGATTTTTAGATTATGAAAGAATGACTACAATTGCAGGAATTAAAGCTCATAAAAAGAAAATGGAAGAAGCATGTCAAAATTTTGAATTAGATATGATACAAATACATAATCTGTATGAATTAATTTTAAGAGAGATTTCAAATAAATCAACTAAAAAGGCATATAAAGAACTGTACAATAAAACATACTTAAAAAGCATAGAAGACAAGGAAAAGAATTTTGAAGAAGAAGTAAACAATATAAAAATTAATATGGGTACAGTTATAAATTCAAACTATTGGAGAATAGAAGGAATAAAAAATGTATATAATGTTTTCCAAGAAGAAGTGACAGAAAAATTCAACAAAGACTTGTCTGAATTCAAATTAGAAGAAAGTGTAATAGAACAAGATAATCCTTTAATTGAAAATAAATCAAATGATAGAAATAAAGCTAAAGCAGAAAATAAAGAAGAAGAGAAAATCGATTATGATGATGAAGAATATGAAGACTACGAAGATTATGACGATGATGAATATTATGATGACGAAGAAGATGAATATTATTATGATGATGAAGATTACGACGAAGATGACGAGGATGAGTATGATGATAATGACTATGAGGATGATGAATTTTATGAAGACGAAGAAGAATATGATGAGTATGAAGATGATGAAGAATATTTAGAAGAAGATGAGTATGACAACGAATATGAAGAGGAAGACTATGAAGAAGATGATGATGAATATTATGATGACGAAGATGAATATAATGATGACTATTTTGAAGATGAAGAAGACGAACCAGAAGATGAAGACGAGGAAGACTATGTAAAAAATGAAAAGGAGAATAAAAAAACAAACAAAAAGACAACAAACAAAAGAAATAACAAGAAAAAACAAAATATGAAAGACGAAGCAAAAGAAATAGATGATGATGCATGGGAAAAAGAAATAATACAACAACTAAATAAGAAAAGAACAGCAAAAAACACATCAAAGAAACAAAATACAAATCTATTTGGAAAATTATTTAAAGATAAAAAAGAAAATAATAAAAGAAAAAAATAAGGAGGCATTAACTTGAGCATAAAAGTATTGACAATTATAAACCCTACATCTGGTAAAGGAAATATAGCAAATTATGCAAATGAAATAAAGCATAATCTTGAAAAACAAAATATGGAAGTTAATATGCAATTAACTAAAAAAGGATACAATGCCAAAAAAATAATATTAGATAACATAGAAGGACAAGACTTAATATTAATATGTGGTGGAGATGGAACATTCAATGAAGCAGTTTCAGCAATAATGGAAACAGGAGTACAAATTAGTATAGCATATATTCCATTAGGAACAACAAATGATCTAGCAAGAAGTCTAAACATGCCAATAAAAGACATATCCATAACGAAAAAATTATTAGAGTCAAAAGCAAAAGTATTAGACATAGGAAAATTTAATGAAGATAGATATTTTACGTATATAGCAGCATTTGGTGTTATGACGGATGTGGCATATAAAACATCTCAAAAAGCAAAAAATAAATATGGAAAAATAGCATATTATATGAAAGCTATAAAAGAGTTAATTAAAATACCAACATATAAAGTAAAAATAAAATTTGATGAAGAAGAACTTGAAGGAGAATTCATATATGGTGGGATAAGTAATTCAATGTCAATAGCTGGATTCAAATGGTTTAATGAAGAAGATATTGATTTATCAGATGGAAAATTTGAAGCAATTTTCATTAGAAAGCCAAAAAAATTATCAGGATATTTTAGATTAATAAATGATTTTAGACATAAAGATTATATGGTAAATAGAGATTTTGTATATTTTAAAGCAAGTAATATTCAAATACAAACAGACAAAAATGTTGCTTGGACAATTGATGGTGAATATGCAGGAGATATGAATTTTGTAGATATTAAAAATTGCAATAAAGCGATTGAGTTTGCAATATGTGAATCAGTTGAGAAGTAATTACAAAATTGAGGAAAGGAATGATATAAGAATATGAACAGATATTATTTTACATCTGAAAGTGTAACAGAAGGACATCCAGACAAACTATGTGACACAATATCAGACATGATTTTAGATGAGTGTATAAAAAGAGACAAAAATGCAAGAGTAGCAATAGAAACATTTGCATCAGGAAACACAATTACAATAGCAGGACAAATAACATTAAAAGAAAGATTACCAATAAGAAGTCTAGTAAGAGAAAAAATAAAAGAAGTAGGCTTTGATGATGAAAACATAGACATGAACTATAAAAACTGTAAAATATACACAAACATAACAAAACAAAGTCCAGATATTGCAATGGGAGTTGACGTTGGAGGAGCTGGAGACCAAGGAATAATGTTTGGATATGCATCAGACGAAACTGAAAACTATATGCCATATGCAATAGACATGGCACATAAGTTAGCTAGAAAACTAACAGAAGTAAGAAAAGAAAAAATAATACCATATCTAAGACCAGATGGAAAAACACAAGTTACAGTTGAATATGAAGACGAAAAGCCAAAAAGAATAGAAACAATATTAATATCAACACAACATGAAGCAGATGTAAAACAAGAAGATTTAAAACAAGACATAATAGAAAAAGTTATAAAAACAACTGTACCAGAAAATATGATAGATGAAAACACAAAAATATATGTAAATCCAACAGGAAGATTCGTTATAGGTGGACCTTTAGGAGACACAGGATTAACAGGAAGAAAAATAATAGTAGATACATATGGTGGATATGCACGTCATGGTGGAGGAGCATTTTCAGGAAAAGACCCAAGTAAAGTAGATAGGTCAGCAGCATATATGATGAGACATATTGCTAAAAACATAGTTGCAAATGGATATGCAAAAAAATGTGAAATACAAGTATCATATGCAATAGGAATGAAAGAACCACTTTCAATATGTGTAAACACATTTGGTACAAGCACAAAATCAGAAGCGGAACTAGTAGATTTAATAAAAGAAAAATTTGATTTAACACCAGATGGAATTATAAAATATTTAGATTTAAAAAGACAAATATATTCTAAAACAACAAACTATGGACATTTCGGAAAAAATGCTTTACCATGGGAAAAAATAATAAAAATTTAATGTCGCGTTGGGGACGTTTCTCCTGCGACATTTTTTTTAGATTTGTTTTGGAAAAATTTTTAAATAAAAAATTTGTCGAATATTAAATAAAATTATAAAAAAAGGTAAAAATAAAATTGAATGAGGAGGTGTAATAATGAAAAATACAAAAAAATTAATAGTATTTTTAATTGCAATTTTTGCATTAATGTTAATAAGTCCAAACTTAAGTCAAGCTGCAACACCAATCACTGATGAAAGTTCTTTACTAAGTGCTATATCAAGTGCAGATTCAGGAGCAACAATCACATTACAAAACAATATAACAGTAACAGCACCTATAGTAATTCAAAAAGAATTAACAATCAATGGTAATGGATATACAGTTACAGGTTCAAGTGACTGGACATCAACATCAGGAAATCAAACAATGTTTACAGCACAATTTGTTGAAGGAAAACTTACATTAAAAAATATCAATTTACAAAATGGACCAAAATATGGTGTACAATCATATGATGGAGCAACTGTAATATTAGATAATGTTTCAATTACAGGATTTAGATATGGAGGAGTGCTAGCTAATGGTGGTAAAATCGAAGTAAGGGATTTACATTTAGGATATAATGGAACAGGAGCAAATAATGGTATAGAAATAGACAAAGGAGCAGCTGCAACAAATAATCCAACTTTAGTAATGAATGGAATATTAAAATCTGACACAAATGAAAATGTAGTTAGAGTTGCAGAAAATGGTAGTCTTACAGAATTTACTATAACTAATACAGCTAACACAACAAATAAAGTTGTATTAACAGAAGATTCTGTAGTACTAACAGATGCGAATGACAATGTAATTTCAGAAACATCAATACCAGATAAAGTAACTGTTAATGCAGATAGCCAAAAAGTTATAGTAACAATATTTGCAAATAATGATGTAAATAGAATAACAGTAGATAAAGGTACAACTATTACAGCAGATTTATTAAAATCTCATATTACATTAACAGAAGGATATAAAATAGATGGTTTCTATACAGATGCACAATATACTTCTGAATTTGATTTTAGTAAAACAATAGACACAGACACAAGTATTTATGCAAAAATTTCTAAAGTTGAAAATACCCAAAACACACCACAAAAAGATGAAACTCCAAAAACAGGTGTAGAAAACTATTTAGGCATTGCACTATGTACAATATTATTCTCGATAGCAGCAGTTATTTTATTAATGAAAAAGAAGGATATAAGAGAATAGGCTGAATGTCTATTCTTTTACTATATTGGTGAAGATAATGAAAAAGATTTCTAAATCAAAAAGAAAAATTATATATTATTCAATATATACTATATTAACTTTATTAATTATTTTATCAATTATATACATCGCAAATTACTTTTTATCAAAAAAGCAAGCTATACAAGAAAGTCAATTATTAGACAAAATAGAAATAGATGAAAATCAATTAAAAGAAGTAAACGAAACAACAGAAGAAGCAAATATAACTACACAAGAAAATATAGAAGAAACAACTAATCAAGAAACTGAAAGAATATTAAAAGTACAAAAACTTCAAGAAGAAAATTCTGATATTGTTGGATGGCTAGAAATAGAAGGAACAAGCATAAATCATCCAGTATTACAGGGAACAGATAATGAATATTATATGACTCATAATTATAAAAAACAAAAATCTAAAAATGGTTCTATATTTTTAACAAAAGATTATGATTGGTCAATACCAAGTAGTAATTTTCTAATATATGGGCACAATTTAAATAATGGAACGATGTTCCAAGAATTGTTAAAGTATGCAAAAGAAGAGTTTTATAAAGAACATTCAATTATTCGTTTTACAACAAATAAAGAAGATGCAGAGTATGAAATTATTTCAGTTTTTAAATCAAGAGTTTATTATAAAACAGAGAAAAATGTTTTTAGATATTATTTTTTTGTAAATGCGAATTCAGAAGCGGAATACAATGAATTTGTGCAAAATGCAAAGAAAGCATCATTATATGATATTGATAAAACAGCGAAATTTGGTGACCAACTAATTACATTATCTACATGTTCTTATCATGTAGAAGATGGAAGGTTTGCAGTGGTTGGGAGGAAAAAATTTAAAAACTACTTGTAAAATTTTAAAAAATGTGCAATAATACTAATATAATATATAAAAACAATAAAAAAGAGGAGTACATTTAT
>CALXJZ010000012.1 GCA_944388745.1 uncultured Clostridia bacterium | reverse complement strand
GAAATACCAACAAATAAACCAATGATTCGTAAAGATGAAAATGATGTTATATACAAAAATGAAAATGCAAAATATAGAGCAATTGTAGAAAGTATAAAAGAAAGTCATAAAAAAGGACAACCAGTTTTGGTGGGTACAGTATCAATTGAAAAATCTGAAAAATTAAGCAAATTATTAAAACAAGAAGGAATTAAACATGAAGTATTAAATGCTAAATATCATGAAAAAGAAGCTGAAATAATTGCACAAGCAGGAAAATTCGGTGCAGTAACAATTGCAACAAACATGGCAGGACGTGGTACTGACATTATGCTTGGAGGAAATAGTGAATACTTAGCAAAAGAAGCTATGAGAAAAAATAAAGTTCCAGCTGAATTAATTGAAGCAGCAGACACATATTATGAAACAGATGACCAAGAAATTTTAAAAGCAAGAGAGCAATTTAAAGATTTAGTAGATAAATTTGATGAACAAATAAAAGAAGAAAAAGAAAAAGTAATTGAAGCTGGTGGACTAAAAATTATAGGAACAGAGAGACATGAATCAAGAAGAATTGATAACCAGTTACGTGGACGTTCTGGACGTCAAGGAGACATAGGAGAATCTAAATTCTATATCGGCCTAGATGATGACTTAATGAAAATCTTTGGTGGAGATGCAATAACTAAAGTATATAATACTTTAGGTGCAGATGAAAATATGCCAATAGATTCAAGAATTATCTCAAATGCAGTAGAAAATGCACAGAAAAAAGTAGAAGGTAGAAACTTCAGTATTCGTAAAAATGTCTTAAAATATGACGATGTAATGAATGCTCAAAGAGAAATTATTTATAAACAAAGAAGAGAAGTTCTTGATGGAGAAAATATCCATGATAATATAATTGCAATGATTGATTTTGTTGCAGAAAACATATCAAATATGTTCATTGAAGGAGAAACACAAGAATTAAATATAGAGTCCTTAAATACAGAAATATTGAATGTATTTGGAATTGATATGTTAGACTTTATTAAAGATAATAAAAACAATGTTCAAGCTATTTCTGATGAATTAAAGAAAAGAGCAATGGAAATATATGAACAAAAAGAACAAGATATTGGTTCAGATGAGATGAGAGAACTTGAAAGAGTTGTTATGCTTAAAGTTGTTGATGAAAAATGGATGAATCATATTGATAGCATGGATGAACTAAAAAATGGTATTGGTTTACGTGCTTATGGTCAAAAGGATCCTGTTGTTCAATATAGACTTGAAGGTTTTGATATGTTTGATGAAATGGTTAATGACATCAAATATGATGTAACAAAAATATTAATGCATATTAGACAACAAGGTGAGACAAAAAGACAAGAAACTGTTAAAATTACAGGTGCAGCATTAGAGGCTATCCATAGTGTTGATGGTGGGGCTAAAATTGGTACTGATGTTGATAGAACTATTCGTAATGAAGGTCCTAAGATTGGTAGAAATGACCCTTGCCCATGTGGTTCGGGTAAAAAGTACAAGAATTGTTGTGGAAGAAATCAATAATTTGGCAAAGATGGTGTTGAAATGCACCATCTTTTATGTTATATTAGAAAAGTAAAAAGTAAATTCCGTATTTATCAGAAAGGAGACTCAATATGGAGAATAATCACATTACTAGCATTGGATTCAATGAGGAAACTGGGAAAATAGAAATTTTCTTCTCGTTTTCATCTCATTGCATTAGTAAAGAACAGATTGACTTGATTTCACTTGCTTGTAACTATAATGCAAGTTATAGTTATTCAAGTGACCGAATGTTATTTACTGCGAAATGCAACAGTGAAGCAGATACGGAAAGTTTGCTGCGTGATTACAATGAATATTTTTATTCCAAATAATGAGTCAAAATGTCCAGTAGCAATTAATGTGCTACTGGACAAAATTTTTATATAATGAAGAATATAAATCTTTAAGGTGCAAAAATTTCACCTTAATAAATTATCAATTTATAAATTGAAATCTATGAAATTATATGTTAAAATAGAGCATGTTAGGAGAGTGATAAAATGTTTGAATTAGAAGAAAACTCTAAGATACTAGAAGAATTAGAAAACAAACTAAAAGAATTAGGTGAGTCACTTTGACATTGCTAAATTACAAGAAGAATTAAAAGAATTAGAAAAACAAACACTAGACGCAAAATTTTGGGAGGACCAAAAAAATTCACAAAAAGTTTTAGGAAAAATAAAGAATATAAAAAGAAAAAGCAATAAATATCAAGAGATAGAAAATGAAATTAAAAATTTAAAAGAATTAACAGAATTAGTAAATATAGAACCAGATGAAGAAGTTGCAAAAGACATCATAAAAGGAACAAATAAAGTAAAAAAAGAAGTTGAAAAATTTGAGATAGAAACTTTATTTTCGGGAAAATATGATAGTAATAATGCAATAGTGACAATCCATCCAGGAGCAGGAGGAACAGAATCACAAGATTGGGCAGAAATGCTATATAGAATGTATACCAGATGGGCAACAAAAAATGATTATGAAGTAAAAGAATTAGACTATCTAGAAGGAGAAGAAGCAGGACTAAAAAGCGTTACATTTGAGGTAATAGGTGAAAATGCATATGGATATATGAAATGCGAAAAAGGAGTACATAGATTAGTTAGAATTTCACCATTTGATAGTGGGGGAAGGAGACACACATCATTTGCATCAGTTGAAGTTTTACCTGAAATTACTGATGATATAGAAATTGAAATAAATCCAGATGATTTGAGAATAGATACATATAGAGCATCTGGAGCAGGAGGACAACATATAAATAAGACATCGTCAGCAGTAAGGATAACACATATACCAACAAATATAGTGGTAGCTTGTCAGTCAGAGCGTTCACAAATTCAAAATAGAGAAACTGCAATGAAAATGTTAAAATCAAAATTATTAGATTTAAAAGAACAAGAACAAAAAGAAAAAATAGAAGATTTAAAAGGTGAGCAAAAAGAAATAGCATGGGGAAGTCAAATTAGGTCATATGTATTTTGCCCATATACCATGGTAAAAGACCATAGAACAAATTATGAAGTAGGAAACGTAGAAGCTGTTATGGATGGAAATATTACTGACTTTATGGAAGCATTTTTGAAACAATGAGTCGGTTGGGGACGTGCCAAATCGTTTCAAAATGAAACGATTTGACCTGTCCCCAATGGTGTCAATTGACATTAAAAGTTTAATTGAATATAATAATAGAGAGATTAATTTAATTAAGTTAAACTCTCTATATTATTTTGAAAAAGCACTTTGTTGCTTTGAAGAGGTGAAGCTTAAAATGAATGACACAATTGTATTAAAATTTGGAGGAAGTTCAGTTGCAGACAACGAAAGACTAAAAGTTGTAGCAGACAAAATTATTAACATGTATAACAAAAACAATAATATTGTTGTTATACTATCAGCACAAGGCAAAATGACAGACAAATTAATTAGTGAAGCTAAAGAATTAGCAAAAGATGTAGAAAAAAGGGAGATGGATGCATTAGTAAGCTGTGGTGAGCAAATGTCAGCAGCAAAATTAAGTATTTTATTAAATAGCTTAGGTTATAAAGCTATATCTTTAACTGGATGGCAAGCAGGTATTTATACAAACAATACAAATGAAAATGCAATAATACAAAATATTAATACTGAAAGGATTTTAAAAGAGTTAGAGAAAAAACATATAGTTATTATAACAGGTTTTCAAGGAATAAATGAGAATATGGATATAACTACATTTGGTAGAGGTGGCTCAGATACATCAGCAGTAGCTGTTGCGGCAGCTTTAGATGCTAAAAATTGTTATATTTTTTCAGATGTAGATGGAGTGTATACTGCTGACCCAAATAAAATTAAAAACTCTAAAAAACTTTCGGCTTTATCATATGAAGAGATGCTGGAGATTTCGAGTGAAGGTGCTAAGGTATTGCATAATAGATGTATTGAGATAGGGGAAAAATTTAAAATTCCTATTATAACTAAATCTACTTTTAATAATAAACCAGGTACTGTTATATCAGATATTATAGAAGAAAATACTATAAAAAGTATTATAAAGAAAGACTTATCAAGGGTTTCAATTGTTGGAAATGGTATTATCAGGAATATCAAGGCGATGAAAAATGTTTTAGATATTGTTGATAGAAATAAACTTGATATGCTTGAATTTGATGTTTCAGAATCAAAGATTTCTATTACTTTTAAAAATGTGGTTGATGATGAAATCTTAGAAGAGATACAAGATAAATTATTAGAAGATGAAAAGCAATATTTAAATGTTTAAGGGAAGCTGAATAACAAGCTTCCCTGTAATATTTTTTCAAAACTGTGAATTTAGAAACTATAAAATTGTTTGTGCATACTTTGCCAATGGACTTCTAACAGATTCTTCATCTGTTAGGCTTATAATATAAGCCATTGGTGATTCTTTCATTTTTTCCGAGAGATAAACTAAACCGTTATATTGTTCATTTAACTCTGGATTGTCAATTTGTGTAGGATCTCCAAGAAATACAAACTTACTTCCAGTACTTGCACGTGTGACAATACTTTTTATATCGTCTGGATGAATGTTTTGCGTTTCATCGATGATAAAAATAGTATTTGTTATACTTCTACCACGAAGATATGCAATCAACTGCATTTCAATAATTCCGCTATCAAATAAATGCTGCCCAGTTTCTACGTAGCTTCCTTTAGGATCATCACAATCATCATCATTTGAAAACTTATGATGATATGATTTTGACTTATTAGACTTATCCTTGTTTGTTTTTTCTTTTTTGTCTGAACTTAACAATACACGAAGATTGTCCATAATACCCCCAAGGTGTGGATTGAATTTCTTTTCCAATTCACCCGGCAGGTAACCTAAATCTCCACCACCAATAGTATCTGTGGGAGCAGTAATCAATATACGGGAATATATTGGATTTGCTTCAATGGTTTTCTCAAGAGCTGTTGCCAAAGAAAGATATGTTTTACCAGTTCCAGCACCACCTTTTATTATAACCAAGGGTGCTTTTTCTGGACTTTCAAGCAAAGCCTCTAAAGCCATGATTTGCCCAGCTTTTTTGGTAGAAATTCCAAAAGGATGCTCTTCTGAATGTACTAAAGGAACAATTTTTTCTCCATCAAACTTTGCAAGAGCAGAAGTCTTAGAATCTTCTAAAACTGTCATGGATAAAAATAAATTTGGCATCCATTCTATTCCATAATTATTGTAAATATCTTTTGGAAGAATAAAACCATCTTTAAAGAATTTATCCATTTTTGTTCTAGAAAGTTGACAATTAACTCGTCCTGCATATTGTTCTTCTAATCGTGGAAAAATATCATCTTTTACATCAGAAGCTTTAATTCCCAATGATTTGGCTTTGAGACGCAAAGCAGCATTTTTAGAAATTAATTCAACACTTCGTTTACCACTAGTTTGTTTTAAACCTGTTGCAATTTGTAAAGAACGTTTATCTAAATAGCTTAAGTTTGGTAGTACATCTCCTTCAAGTTTAACATCAGAAAAGCCATTTTCTATTCTGAGTATTGAACCATTTTCTTGGATTATTCCTTCAGGTGACATGAGTTTTTTCATATCAAATTTATTTAAATAATCCAAAACATTTTTTGCATTTTTACCACGTTCGGTATAATCCCCAGCTCTTTTTTCAAGTTCATCAATGACTGGCATAGGTATAACAATGCAATTATCATTTCCGAACTTTAAAGTTGCTTTAGGCCGTCCAATTAACGCGTTTGTCCTTAAAATCTTGATTTTTTTGTAATTCATAAAGTAAGCTCCTTTCTGTCTTGAAAAAATATTATGCAGTAAGAAATAGATAATGATATATTTCAAACTACTGATTATGTAACTTATTATAATCTACTTTGTATAATAAATCAATGATTTCGTAAAAAAAATTAAAAAATATGCATATTTGATGCTACAATCAAAATATAAAAGTAGTAGAAACAATAGCATTTAGACAGAAGGAGGAAACAAAATGAGATATGTAGCATTAGGAGACTTAGTTGCAGACTGTTATTACAAAAATATTGGATACGAAAAAGAACTTGTCAAGATAGACGGAGGTTCTTCACGGTTCAATGTAATAGCAAACTTAGCATCAAGAGGATGTAAGACTGCCGTGATTTCTGGATGTGGTACAGATTTAGCAGGAAAAATAGCATTGCATAGTCTAATGAAGTTAAATGTAGATACATCTTTTGTTATGAGAAAAAGAGAAGCAAAAACTAGATGTTATCATTTAACAGTTGAAGGTGATAAGCATGTGAGCAAAAGGACATGCCCGATTTGTGGAAGCAGAACTTGGTATGAACCAATTGTATCAACTGAATATTGCCGGAAATGGACTAGTCCGAACGATATCTTAATATTGGATGGTTTGAAACCTGAAAATATACCAATTATTACAAACTTTCCAAATGAGAAGGTATTAGATATTGGAAGGACTAAAAGATTGGAGAAACTCTCTAATCAGGAAATATTAAATATATTGCAAAACAGAAATATAGAAATTTTGCAGTTGAATGAAATTGTAGAAAAATATCTAATGCAAAGGTTTAATATTAAAAAGGATAATTTGTTAGATTTATTCAAGCTATTAGGTGCTAAATTCATGATTGTAACACGAGGTAAAGAAGGTGCTGATTTTGTGATTGAAAATCATATAATCCATAAAAGCCTTATTTACTGCAAAACAGAAATTGATGACACAGGAGCAGGAGATGCTTTCTTTTCAATGTTCATACAAAAATATTATGAAAATGAAAAGAAAGTTACAAGACCTTGGGTAGATGCAACATTTTTCTTGGCAAATAAGCTGACAGCAAATGTAGTTTCTCATTTAGGAGCAAGAGGACATCTTTATGATGGCTATTATCCAGAACACATAAACAATTGTATATGTAAAATGTAGTAAAAAATAAACTTAATAATTTATATCATTTCTCGGCTAACATTACTTTATAGAGAAATTCTAAATTATTAAGTTTTTTTTAAGGGGAAATCAACTTAAAGGTCCGTCCCTTTATCCCTAAAAACAGGGATTTCGAGGACCGTCCCCTAATCCCGGAAAGGAAGATAAAAATGGAAGAACAAATAGAAAAGATTAAAAAAGAATTAAAAGAGAAAGAGATTCAAAATATTTATTTGAATTTTGTTGATTTTACCGGAAATGTTTTGACAAAAATGGTAGGTGTTCAGGAATTAATAAACAATACTCATGTATCTTGGTTTGATGGCATTAGTATTAATGGGAATTTAATACAAGATTTTAAAGATGATAGAGAAAATGATTGGTTAGTTATTTTACCAGACCCATTTTCATTTAGAATTATTCCATTCTTAAAAGATGAGAACCAAAGAGCAGCATTGATATTTTGTTCAATAAAAAATACTTCTTTAGATACAAGAGGATTATTAAAAAAGGCTGTTAGTGAATTTCAAGAGTTGGAGATGACTCCGATGTTTGGTACTGAATTTATTTATTCTATTGAAGAAAAAGAATATCAAAATTTTTATGAGACTTTAGCAACAAACAAAAGAACGATTTTTCAGAATAATTTAGTGAATGAATTATTAAAAGCTAATATTGATATTGAATATTATCTACCATATGGAGAAAACCATAATAGAATTGATTTAGTACCAGATGTAGCAGATGTTGCTGCTGATAAATTATGGACTGCAAATTGGTTTGCTAGAAACTTAGCACATCAAGAAAATATGGAGATTTCTTTTAAAAATATAGAAAAATTAAATTTGTCATCTTGTCCAATACATATGAGCTTATGGAAGGGTAAAAGAGAAAAAAATCTATTCTTTGATGGAGAAGATAAGTTTGAGTTAAGTCAATTAGGAAAAAGTTTTATAAATGGAATTTTGTACCATGAAAAGAGTTTAAAGGCTTTAGCAACAGCAACAAGTAATGAACCACAAAAGTATTATAGAACTAAAATTTCTGTTACTAGGGGAAATAGTTTGTTACAAGTTCCGTTATATTTTAATGAGAAACAAAAGCAAGATAGAATAGGGTGGAGTAAGAGATGTATATATAATGGGTTAAATGCAAGTCAAAATTATTATTTAATGTTTGCAGCTATTTTATATGCTGGATTATATGGAATACAAAACAAAATAGAGCCAGTTAAAAATATTGAAGTTGATTCATATACCAAAAAAGAATTGATAGATAATTTGAAGGGTAATGAATATTTTACAGAAAAGTTAGGTACAAAAATTATTGATAAAGCAATAAAGAAGTTAGAAATTATTTTATGAAGGGAGAATAAAATGTCAAATCAAGAATTTTGCTTGTTTAAAGTAGACAAGAAAAGAGTTATTTGGGAGGTGACAAAATATTGTAATTATAAATGCAAACATTGTTGTGCATCAGCAGATTTAATAGATACAAAAGATGAATTAACAACTAAGCAGAGTAAGAACATTTTAAAACAACTAAAAGATTTTGGAGTAGAAGAGATATACTTTTCAGGTGGAGAGCCTTTTTCTAGAAAAGATATTTTAGATATTTTAAGAACAGCAAGACAATATGATATCACTTGTAATATTTCAACAAACGGCTCTTTTTTGACAGATGAAATGGCAACAGAATTGTCAAAATTGAAAATAAATAAAGTACATATTAGTTTGGATAGCAATGTAGAAAAGGATTTTAATGAGTTTAGAGGTGGAAATTATTTTGAGCCAACTATAAATGCTATTAAACTTTTAAAGAAGCATAATATTTATGTAAGGGTTGGTACAGTTATTTGGAAAAAGAATTATAGAACTTTAGAAGATATGATTAAGTACCTATGTGATTTAAATGTAGATGAGATGGTTTTTAATTGGTTAGTACAAGTAGGTAGATTAAAAGATAATAAAGATGTGTGTGTTGATATAAAATACTTTGATGAAACCATAGAGAAGATTCATAAATATCAAGAAAAGTATAAAAATAAGATAAATATATCAATGCATAGAAATGAAAAATTTGAAAATTCAGATATTGTATGTCCAGCAGGAGAAACGTTTTTCTATATCGACCCTCAAGGATATGTGTCACCTTGTTCATGGATTAAAAAGATGGATAAACAGTATACTTCAAAACAGAGTTTGAAAAATACTACTTTCCAAGAGATTATTGATTCTGATGAGATTCAGATTTTTAATAAATTGAAATATGAAAGAATTAAGAAGTATGGTACAGGTTGTTTAGCAATTTGTATGGAGAGAAGTAATACATATTTCTCAGAAGATCCATTGTTAGTTAGTTGAAAAATAATTACAATTTTGGCGTCGTCAAACTTCATTTGAAATTTAATCAACGTACAGATAGTACGTCTCATAAATTTCAAACTCGTTTTCCTAGCCAAAATTTAATTCTTTTCCAACTAAGTTTAGAAATAAAAAAAGAAAGGATTGAAATTGAAATGAAGATTTTAAATGCTTGTCCGTTTCATCTAAAAGATGACAAAATTCGTATTTTGTGGGAAGTAACTCCAAAATGTAATATGTATTGCAAACATTGTTTGTTTTTCCAAAATACTCAAAAAGGAATTGAAAAAGAGTTAAGTACAAAACAAATGTATAAGATTATAGAAAATGTTGCAAAAGATAAATCTGTAAATGCTATCTGGCTTTCTCGGTGGAGAGCCTCTTTTAAGGAAGGATATTGTAGATATTTGTCAGAAAATTTCTGAATATAATATAAAACCATCAATTAGTACAAATGGTATACTTTTGAATGAGAAATTAATTGAACAATTGCATAATGCGGGTGTTGATTATATTCACTTAAGTATTGATGGTGGAACTGCAAAGACTCATGAAGAGTTAAGAGGAGTGAAAGGTTCTTTTGACCTTTTGATGAAGGCTATGGATATGTTAAAGGCATCACCTATTAAAACTGGAGCCAGTTTTATGGTTACAGAAGAAAGTATTGATGAGATGGAAAAGGTGATTGAAATTGCAGTTGATAAAGATTTAAGTGTAATGAGTTTTTATTTAGTTGCAGAACTTGGTAGAGGAGCGGAGAATTTTAAAAATCAAAAAAGTGATTTGGTGTCTAGATTGCAAGATAAAATAGAGAAGCTCCAAAGATGGCAAAGAGAATCAAATAGTAATCTTAAGATTGAAGTGTTTAGGGCTGATAAGTATGAAGATGATGAAGAAGCGGTTTTACAAGAGTGCAAGGCTGAACAATTTTTTGATATTACATATGATGGTAAGTTAGGTGGATGTCCATGGCTTATGAAATCTGAACAGGGATTTGAGGTTGGTTCTTTGTTAGAAGAAGATTTTTTGACATTAAAAACTAAGTGTCAAAAGGAAATCAGACGAAAAAATGAGGAAAGAAAAGAAAAAATGAGTTTATGCAAGGAATGTAGTAAAAAACAAGAGTGTGGAAGGGGCTGCCCTGGTTTACAAATTAATGATAATAAGTTATATTATGGACTAGACCCTATTTGTCCAAGTTTACACTCATATTTCACGACAAAAAGTGGTAATAATCAAATTCCAGAATTAGTATAATGAAATAAAATAAAATATAATAAAACAAATTTTTATCATTTAATAAGTATGTAAAAATTTGAGGTGATGAAGTGTCAATTTGTTATAAGTATAAATGGCAAATAGGAATCTATGATTTTAATATATATACTAAAAACAAAAAGCTAGAAATGCCTTTTCATAATTCTAATTTAGCATGTAATAAAAATATTAAGAGAATAACGATAGATTTATGGCTAAATGAAAATGTTGAAGATAAAGAAAAAGTAATTTCTTTTTGCAAGAAAACTGCTAAAAGCTATATTCCAGAAGAATTAAATATTTTTTACAAAGATATAAATCAAATATTGCGGAAAAAATTTATCATTGGAAAATCATATAAATAGATATTACAAATATGAAAATTATCTTTTTGCATATTTTCCATACTCAACTGATAATTTTGTCTTACAGTATACGACAAATTACAACAAAATACAGCTATATGGCAGTAAAAATAATTTATATAGAATAATATTGGATTTTCTAACAATAAACCAAAGATATCTACCATTACATGCTTCTTCTATAAGTAAAAATAATCATTCATTTTGCTTTATAGGAGAAAGTGGAGGAGGAAAAACATCATTTTTGATTAAATTATTACAAAAGAAGTATAATTTTTTATCAGATGATAGTATATTTGTAAATCACAAAAAAATCTTTCCTACAAATTATTTTCTAAGTGTTAGGAAAGATTTTCCTAACCATCCAGATATTAAAAAAGTAATAGAAAATCATAAAGAAGAAAAAATTTTCATAAATATAGAAAAAGACATTTCTTCTATTTTACTATCTAATTCAGTAGATATTTCCAAAAATAATTTCTATATAATAAAACCAAAAGATAGAAATTGGGAAGGTATAAGTAAAATGCAAGAACCTTTCCCATGTATTGCACATCATAGTTTTTGGTGTACAAAGTTTTTGACAAATGCAATAGATAAAAGTTTGGACAGTAATAAAATTGATAAATGGATGGCAAGTAAAATAGAAAGGTCAGTATCTTTTTGGGAAAAGCAAACTAAAAATGCAGAAGAAATTGTTTTAGACTTTAATAATTTTGACAATGAAATTGAAAAATATGATAGGCAATTTTCAAAGATAGCTATGTAGAGAAAGGATAGATGTTATGGTGAAAATACTTGTGGCAGATTATGATAATACTTTTTATACTGATGAAAATCAGTTATATAAAAATATTGAGTGCATCAAAGAATTTCAGAAAAATGGCAATTTATTTGTAATTTCTACATCTCGTAGTTGGAAATCTATGAAAAAAGAAATAGATACATATAAAATACCATTTGATTATTTGTGTTGCAATACAGGCGGAAGTATTTTTGACCAGGATGGAGATTTGCTATATATAGGAAATGTTGATGATGATATATTAAATAAAACTGAAAATATATTATCTAAATATTATGATAAAGATTATTCTGTTACAAGATATGGAATATATAAAGAATATGATGAGAAAATTGATAAATTATTAGGGTATAAAATTAAAGGAGATAAGACAAAACTTGAAAAGTTAAAAGATGTTTTAGAAAATGATTTAAATGAGGATTTTCAGGTTGTTCTTAAAAATGAAAAGGATTATAGTAAATTGTTTCTTAATTATAAATTAAATACTAAAGAAAATGGTATTGAGAAATTAATTGATTTTTTACCTAAAAATGATTATAAGATAATTACAGTAGGGGATGATGATGTAGATTTTAATATGATTAAAAAATATGATGGTTACAGGATGGAGAATAGTTCTGAATTGTTAAATGAAAATATAGATAAAAAGGTTGATTCTATTGCCGAATTAGTAGGATTAAGTTTATAGCTTAAAAATGTGTCCAAATTGTAAATTTTGAAAGTTGTTGATACAACTTTCTTTTTTTCAGTTCTAAAAAAGACAAACTCTGAATACATATAAATAGCAGGAAATTTAAAATATTAGATTGCATAGAGCAATAATAAATAGGGGGTTTTAGTATGACCATAGATGAAAGAAAACAAACAGCCACAGGAGTAATCCAAAACTTAATCTTAGAAAATAGAGGAAAACTAAGCATATCGGGAGTTATAGACGTACTTAGTTTTGATGATCAAGTAGTTATGGTAGAAACAGAGTTAGGCCTTTTAACAGTAAAAGGAGAGAATATTAGAATTAATAAATTAAGCATTGATACATCAGAAGTAATAGTTGAAGGAGATATATCATATTTAGCATATAGTGATAAAGAAATCGATAAAAATAAAGGTGGAAGTATATTGAATAAAATATTTAAATAAGAAAATTAGTATTAAATTTGCATTTTAGAACTAAATAGCAAAGGGAGGCAATATGGTTACAAATCAAGCGTATTTGTTTCTGATTTTCATTATTAATGGAATCATTATTGGAGTTTTATTTGATTTCTTTAGAATTTTAAGAAAAACAATAAAAACAAAGGATGCAATTACATATATTCAGGATATATTATTTTGGATTTTAACAGGTTTTATCGTTTTATATAGTACTTTTACATTTAATAATGGAGAAATTCGAATCTTCATGTTTATTGCAATATTAATAGGTGTGATTTTCTATATGACTTTAATAAGTTCATATGTTATAAAAGTTAATGTAACAATAATCAATTTTATAAAAAATATAATTCAAAAAATATTTAATATTTTAATTACACCCTTTAGATGGATTTATAAATTTGTTAAAAGGATTTTATACAAACCTTTAAATTTTATTAAAAAATTAATTATTAAGTCAGGGGATAACCTAAATTCTAAAAAGGAAAATTTTATCAAAATTCTACAAAAAAATTTGAATTTAAACAAAGAGAAACATCTTTCAAGATAAAGTATAACTTTTTTGTATAAAAAAAGAAAATTTTATAAAAAAATTCAAATAAAAGAAGGATTTAGGGAAAAAAAGTAGAATAATATATTTATAGGAAATTCGTAAATTTGGAGATATATTACTTATGAAAAAGAAAAAATTATTAAAAAGATTAATTATTTTATTGATAGCTATTTATTTTATATTTACTTTGGTAAATCAACAAAAAACGTTAAATCAATATAGTCAAAATAGTGAAGAACTAAATACAAAAATTGCAGAAGCTGAAGAAGAAAAAGAAGAATTGACTAAACAAAAAGATAATGTTGATTCTTTAGAATTTATCGAACAAACTGCAAGAGAAAAATTAGATATGTATTACCCTAATGAAAGAGTATATGTAGATCAAGGAATGTAATCTTTTTAGATTATTTTCCTTTTTTTGGTAAAAATTGTTTCTTTTTTTGAAAAAGTGTGTTATAATAATATTGTTATATTATTTCGTTTTAATTTCCCAATACAATTTCAAAATTTAATATAATTAAAAAATATAAATATAGGAGGATAGTATGTCAAAATTAGAAGATTTAACATTAACAGAATTAAAAGAATTAGCTAAAAAGAATAATATAAAAAACATTTCAAAATTAAAAAAGGATGAATTAATTACTGTATTGAAGCAAGTAATTAATTTTGAGGATACTAAACAAGATGAAGTTAGGGATGAAAAGAAAGAAGAAAAACAAAATACAGTTAATGATTATGAAGAAGATGAAAATAAGCATGAAAGACAATATGATGAAAATGGAGAACCTATTGTTGATTATAAATTAACAAATGAAGGAGACGAAATTGTAGAAGGAATTTTAGATATTTTACCTGACGGCTATGGCTTTTTAAGGGGAGAAAACTTCTTATCAAGTGAAAAAGATGTATACATATCAATGGTACAAATTAGAAGATTTAGATTAGATACAGGAGATGTAATTAAAGGTATCTCTAGATTTCGTGAGGGAGAAAAATTCCCATCTTTGATTTTTGTTGGAGAAGTAAATGGCGAACACCCAGAAAAAGCCATGAAAAGAAAAAGATTTGATGAATTAACACCAATTTATCCAAATGAAAGATTAAAATTGGAAACAACATCTAATGAATATGCAACAAGAATTATAGATTTAATGTGCCCAATAGGAAAAGGACAAAGAGGTATGATTGTTGCTCCACCAAAAGTAGGAAAAACAACTTTATTAAAGAAAGTTGCAAATGCAATTAGTACAAATAATCCAGAAGTTGAATTAATAGTGTTACTTATAGATGAAAGACCAGAAGAAGTAACTGATATGAAACGTTCAATAAAAGGACAAGTTATACACTCTACATTTGACGAATTACCAGAACATCATGTAAAAGTTGCAGAAATGGTATTGGAAAGAGCTAAAAGATTAATAGAACAAGGAAAAGATGTTGTAATATTATTAGATAGTATAACAAGACTAACAAGAGCATATAACTTGGTTATTCCATCATCAGGAAGAACTTTATCAGGAGGTATGGATCCAGCAGCATTACACAAACCTAAAAAATTCTTCGGGGCTGCTAGAAACATTGAATTTGGTGGAAGTTTAACAATTTTAGCAACAGCTTTAATTGATACTGGAAGTAGAATGGATGACGTTATATTTGAAGAATTCAAGGGTACTGGTAATATGGAAGTTCACTTAGACAGAAAATTATCTGAAAGAAGAATATTCCCAGCTATTGATATTAATAAATCTGGAACTAGAAGAGAAGATTTATTACTAACACCAAAGGAAAGAGAAACAGTATTTGCTTTAAGAAAAGCTATGAATAGTTTACCTGTTGCAGATGTTACTGAACAAGTAATTAGTCAAATGACTCAAACTAAAAATAATGAAGAATTTGTTGATAAGATGGATGCTTATTTAAGAAGATTCAAATAGGGACGTGTCAAATCGTTTCATTTTGACACTAAAAGGGACAGACCATATAAGGTGTGTCTTTATACTAGAAATTGACATAAAAGTATGATAAAATATTTTCATATTAAATTTATTAATCTCCTTATGGAGTTGACATATATAGCAAAAACAACACAATAAATATTGAAGGAGGACGAAAAATGAGTTTTTTTGAAAAAAAGTACGAAATTAGAGGTTGGACAGGTAATTATTCTATGACTGCTAAACAACTTTATGAACGGGTGCTAGAAGATAGCAAATCTAATTACAATTGGATTGCTTCTGCTTCAGAACTTGTTAGAATATGTGAAGATGTCGATTTTCCGGAAGAATATGCACAGTTTATTAAGAGTGCTATTTTAAATTGTTGTGCAGATCTAGAAACACAAAAAGAGTACGAACATATAGGTTCTATTAGGTCAATAGATGAAGAAGCAGTATATTTTTGCTATAATTCTTTAACTGATTTTGATGAAAAAAGTCGTCAGGTAAAGAAAAAATATCTGCATGCTGTTATAACAGCTATAACAAAATATGACCATTCAGAAGTGCGGTTTTGTATGCATCCAGGACCAGCATATCGTGAAGTATGTAAAGATTGGATAAAGACAAAGTTTAATGAGAATGTTTCTAGAGAAGAGATTGATTTTGATAAGTTGAGAGAAGACTTATATTTAGATTTTGACAAAACTATACAGAAAGCTGAAAAAGATGGAGTCTTTGAAGAAGATGATAAAGAAAATCGTGAAAGAATAAGAAAGTTACATATCTCAATCTCTAAAAAAATACATGATAGTATTAAATGATTAAACTCAAAAGGATATTTGGTAAATTTTTAAGATTTCCAAGTATCCATTTTTATTCTTAAAATAATTTAGTTATTTTCTAGGATGAATAAAATGCTATTAAAAAGTAAAGAATAATAAAAAATCAAATGAGGTGAAAATATGAATTCATTATGGTTAAATGAAAAAACAAAAGAAAAATTTCCTAAATTAGAAAAAGACTTAGAAACCCAAGTATGTATAATAGGTGCTGGAATTTTTGGAATTAGCACAGCATATTATTTAACACAAAAAGGATATAATGTAACAATACTTGAAAGAGATAAAATTGCAAATAGAGTTACTGGACATACAACTGCAAAAATTACAAGCCAGCATGGTTTAATTTATCATTATTTGCTAAATCAATATGGAAAAGAATTTGCAAGAAAATATTATTTAGCAAATCAAAAATCAATACAAGAAATCGAAAAGATAATTACTCAAAATCAAATAGAGTGTGATTTTGAAAGACAAAATAGTTGTGTGTATACAACAAACCAATCAGAAATAGAAAAAATAGAAGAAGAATTGCAAGCATTAAAAGAATTAGATATTGAAGCTTCAAAAACAGAAAAAACTCCATTACCATTTGAAATTGTTTCAGGTATTGAATTTAAAAATCAAGCACAATTTAATCCTATAAAATATATAGATGGCTTAGTTAAACAAATTACAGATACTAAAGGAAAGATTTTTGAAAATACAATATGTTACGATGTTAAAAGAGACGGAGATAGTTATATATGCTATACAGAAAACAATACGGTAAAAGCAAAATATGTTGTACTTGCAAGCCATTATCCATTTATAAATTTTCCTGGAGTATACTTTGCAAAGATGTATCAGAGTTCTTCTTATGTTATTGGAATAGATACAAAATCAGAACTTTTTGATGGAATGTATATAAATATTCAATCTCCAATTTATTCTTTTAGAACAGCTAAAGATGCAGATAAAAAAATTCTTTTGCTAGGTGGTGGAGACCATAAAACTGGAGAAAATACAAGCTATCAAGATAGTTATGGATTATTAGAAGAAAAAGCAAAACAATGGTATCCAAATCGTGAGATAAAATATTGCTGGAGTACAAGAGATTGTATAACTTTAGATAAAATCCCATATATAGGTGAATTTTCTAATACCTTACCTAATATGTATGTTGGAACAGGATTTAATAAGTGGGGGATGACTTCTTCAAATGTCGCAGCTAGAATCATTACTGATAAAATTGATGGAAAAGAAAATGAATATAGCGAAGTTTTTGAAGCAACACGTTTAAATCCAATAGTAAATAAAGATGAAGTTAAGAATATGGTTAGTCAAACAGTAAAATCCCTTGTTGTAGAACGAATTGAACAACCTGAAAAAATAATAAATGATGAGATAAATACTGATGATATAAAGCAAGAAACTGGACAGATAATTGAATGGAATGGAGAAAAGGTTGGAGTATATAAAGATATTGAAGGAAAGATGTTTGCAGTAAAACCAGTATGTACTCATTTAGGTTGTATTTTGAATTGGAATGATGCTGATAAGACTTGGGATTGCCCATGTCATGGTTCAAGATTTGATTATACTGGTAAAAATCTATATAATCCTGCTTTAAAGGATTTGGAGAAAGTAGAATTATAATTTTATAAGATAATTGCCATTATTTATGAAAAAAGTCGTCAGAAAAACTTGCAATTAAGTGTTAAAAGTCATTAGAAAAACTTGCAAATCTGTCCCAAAAGTCCTCGTAAAAACTTGCATAAGTTAATAAAAAATAGTATAATATAATTAATGAAAGAGAATTACGAGGTGATAAAAATGTTAGAGAGAAAAATTACCAGCGTATTAGAAGAGTGGAAAAAAGAAGAAAAGAAGCCATGTTTATTAATTAGAGGCGCAAGACAAGTTGGAAAAACATTTATTATTAATGATTTCGCTAAGAGAAATTATGAAAATTATATTTATATAAATTTTGAATTAACTCCTGAATATAAAAGTATTTTTGATGGAAATCTGGATATAAAAACACTAATAATGAAACTTGAAGTTACATTTCCAAACGTAAATATAGTACCTAATAAAACTATTCTATTTTTAGATGAAATACAATCTTGTCCAAATGCAAGAACTGCTTTAAAAAGCTTTGCTTTAGACGGAACAATTGATGTGATTTCATCTGGTTCATTATTAGGTTTATATTATAAAGAAGTATCATCATATCCAGTGGGATATGAAAGAGTAATAGACTTATATCCATTGGATTTTGAAGAATTTTTATGGGGAATAGGCATAAAAAAAGAAACTATAAATTATGCAAAAGATTGTTTTGAAAATATAAGACCTATGGATGAATATATAGTGAAACAATTATCAGAGCAATTTAAAATGTATATGTTAGTTGGGGGAATGCCTAATGTAGTAAATGAATATGTAAAAACAAATAGTTTATCAAGAGTGCTAATTCTTCAAAAAGCCATAGTAGAAAACTATTTGTTAGATGTTGTAAAATTTGCTGAAACTGGTAGCAAACAAAAAATTATAAATACATTTAATAGTATTCCAATACAATTATCAAAGAAAAATAAGAAATTTTTATTCTCAGAGATAAAAGAAGATGAAGAGAATGTTGGAGAAAGAAAATATGCATCATCAATAGAATGGTTAAAAGATGCAGGAATTATTAATTTTTGTTATAATTTATCAGAGCCAGCATTACCTTTAATATCAAATATACGATTAAATTGTTTTAAAATATATATGAGGGATACAGGATTATTAGTTTCTATGTTAGAAGAAGGCACACAGAAAGCAATTTTAGATGATGAGTTATATATTAATCAAGGAGCATTATTGGAAAATATATGTGCCGAAGAGATAGCTACTAGACATAGTAAGTTAATGTATTTTGAAAGAAAAAGTACTTTAGAAATTGATTTTATATTAAATATAGATGGAAAAGTTACAGCAATTGAAGTTAAATCGGGAAAAAATAAGCAGGCAAAATCTTTAAAATCAATAATACAAAATTATAAAACGGTAACAAGATTTATGAAATTTGAAAATGATTGTAATATTTATAAAGATGAAGAAAATGTAGAACATTATCCCTTATTTATGATTATGTTTGTATAAATAAATTCTAGAAAGAAGGCTAATTATGGAGCAATATATAAACATGAAAAACAATTTAAATTATGATAAACTAAGAGAACCAGCACAAATAATAAAAAAAGGTGGAATAGTAATATTTCCAACAGAAACAGTGTATGGAATAGGAACAAATGGATTAGATGAAAATGCAATCCAAAAATTATATGAAGTAAAACAAAGACCATTAAATAAACCGATTAGCTTGTTAGTTAATAATATAGAAATGGTAGAAAAAATAGCAAAAAATATTACAGAAGTCGAATATAAATTGATGGAAAAATTTTTTCCAGGACCTCTAACAATAATTTTAGAAAAAAGGGATATAGTACCAGATATATTAACATCAAACACAAATACCATAGGGATACGTATGCCAAGTGGAGAAATAGCAAAAAAACTAATTGAATTTGCAGGTGTGCCAATTGCTACATCAAGTAGTAATATTTCAGGTAAACCAAGTGGAACAAATATAACTGATATAAAAAAGGATTTTGAAGGAAAGGTAGATTGCTTTATTGATAATGGCGAAAGTGAATTAGGTATTCCATCAACTGTTATAAGAATAATTGATAATATACCTCATATATTAAGACAAGGAACGATTTCAGAAGAAGAAATAAGAAAATTTATTGCAAATTAAAGACTGTTTTGATAAAATAAAAACGAAATAAATAATGAGGGGATGAATCAAATGAAAACAACCAAAAAACTCTTGGTTTCTATATGTTTCATGTTTTTATTCATAATACTAGCAACAATAAAATCCAATGCATCCAGCAACTTACATCTAAATGAGCTAGCCTTTGATGCAAGTATAAACACAGATGGAAGTATGAATGTAACAGAAACCTGGGATATAGAAATAGAAGAAACAAATACTTTGTTTAAAACATTTAAAACAGACATGAGCAAATACAGTGACATAACCAATGTGCAAGTATCAGAAATAACAAATGGTAGTGCCAGAAATTTTACAAAAATTAATACACTAATGTATCATGTAACAAAAGACAGTTATTACGGAATGATAAATGATGATGGTAATTTTGAAATTGCGTGGGGAGTAGGGCTAGATGATAGTAGCGCTACAAAGAAATATCAAATTTCATATACCGTAGAAGATGCAGTTGCAAAATATAATGATTATGCAGAATTATATTGGCAATTTGTAGGTTCTGATTTTGAAATTAATGCAGATAAAATTACAGGAACAATAACTTTGCCTTCGCAAGCACCAAGCAAGGATGAGATAAAAGTATGGGGACATACTGAAGATTTGAATGGAGAAATATATGTTACTGATTTAGACAAAATTAGTTTTGAATTAGATGGCTTCAACTCAGGAAGATATGTTGAAATTAGAACACTTTTTCCGACATCTATGATAGTATCAACCAGTAGAACTCATGATGCTGATATTTTGGAATATGTAATATATGAAGAAACAGAATGGGCAAATGAGGCAAATGCTAGAAGAGCTAGAAGGGATGCAACTAATTTTTTAATAACTCTTGTAGTTGTTATTGTATGTGTTTTGCTTTCAGTGTTTAGCATATTAAGAGCGATTAAACAGGCAAATAAATTCAAAGGAAAGACTAAATATAAACCAACACAAGAATTAGAATATTACAGGGACTTACCAAGAGAAAATGCAACTCCTGCTCAAAGTTTATATGTGTATTTTGAAACAAAAAGTGGGATAGCAGATAATGATATTGGTAGAGCCGTTTCTGCAACACTTCTAAATTTGAATTTGAAAAAACATTTAGAGTTTCAAGTTGAAAAAGAGAAAAATAAAGAAAAAATCACAATGAAAATTTTAAATACTGATACAAAAGATTTATCAGCTGATGAAAAAGTAGTATTTGAATTTTTACAAAAAGCATGTAAAGATAATAATGAAATAACAGTAAAAGAATTTGAAAAATACATAAAAAGAACATCTACTACTGATATATTAGCACTTAAAACAAATATTAATGGACAGACTAAAAGGGAATTAATTAAGCAACAAATATATGATGCCGAACAAGAAAAAGTTTATAAAGACCAATCATCACAGACAACTATATATGCTTTAATAATATTTTTTGCAATATTTGCAATTGCTTTTACAAGTGAATTTTTAAATGTATTTGGTTATATAGGAATATTTGGCTTAATAGTTTGTCAAGTTATAGCAATAGTAATTAATTCTAGAACATTAAAGAAAATAAATGTATATACACAAAAAGGAATTGATGAAAAAGAAATGTGGAGAGGTTTGAAAAAGTATATGGAGGACTTTTCTATGTTAGATAAAAGAGAAGTTCCTGAAATTGCAATATGGGAACATTTCTTAGTATTTGCAACAGCTTTTGGTATTGCAGATAAAGTATTAAAACAATTAAAAGTTGTATATCCTAATATAGAAAATGACTTAAATGTAAACACATATACATATATGTATTTTATGATGAATACAAACTTTTCAAGTAGCTTTTCAAATGCTATAAGTACATCAATGTCTTCTGCTTATACTTCAGCATCTGGAGGAGGCGGAGGATTCTCTGGTGGCGGCGGCGGAGGCCGGTGGCCGGAGGTGGGGGAGGAGGTAGATAGACCTTCTCTTTTAAGTTTTTTTGGATTTTTTGTGAAAACTATTGACTTGGAGCTAACTCTAAAAGATATTATATAATAGATAAATTATTTTAAGAAAGGATGATGTGACTATGGTAAAACAAACAGCAGGTAGAGATAGTTTAGGAAATTTTGCTCCTAAATTTGCAGAATTAAATGATGATGTATTATTTGGAGAAGTATGGTCAAGAGAGGATAAGCTATCATTAAGAGATAGGTCTTTAGTAACAATTTGTGTATTTATGGGAAAAGGTATGGCAGATAGTTCTTTAAAACATCACTTGATGAATGCTAAAAACAACGGAATTACAAAGGAAGAAATGGCTGAAATTATAACGCATGCTGCATTTTATGCTGGATGGCCTAATGCTTGGGCAACTTTTAACTTAGCAAAAGAAGTATATGCTGATGATGAAACTCAAGAAACACATGGTGGAATGTTTGGAATGGGAGAACCTAATACAGCATTTGCACAATATTTTATCGGAAATTCATATTTAAAACCCTTAACTAAACCAGGTTCTTCAGTTGTATCAATTGCTAATGTTACATTTGAACCAGGTTGTAGAAATAACTGGCATATACATCATGCAACAAAAGGTGGAGGACAAATTCTTGTATGTGTTGAAGGAAATGGTTGGTATCAAGAAGAAGGAAAACCAGCTCAAAGTTTAAAACCAGGAGATGTAGTTACAATTCCTGCAAATGTTAAACATTGGCATGGAGCTCAAAAAGATAGTTGGTTTAGTCATTTAGCTGTTGAAGTGCCTGGTGAAGATACATCTAATGAATGGTGTGAACCAGTAAATGATGAGCAATACAATAAATTAGGATGTGAATAATATGACTCTTGTGGATGGATTGAATTTATTAAATGTATGAGAAATGCAGGACTATCTATAGAAGTATTGACAAAATATGTAGAACTATTTAATAAAGGAAAATCTACACTTAAAGAAAGAAAGGAGCTTCTTATAGGTCAAAGAGAAAAATTAATTGAAAAACAAGAAGATATTAAGAAGACTCTAGAAAGATTGGATTACAAAATTGAGCTATATGATGATATTATTTCAGGAAAAAGAAAAGATTTTATGGAAGAACCATAAATCTTTTTTATTTTTAATTAAAAGATTGATATTAATAATCTTTTATGATAATATATTGTCATATTCTAAAAGAGGAGAATGGTTGAAAAATGGATGAAAAGATAGAAGGACTAACAGATAAAGAAGTTCAAGAACAAATAGAACTTGGAAATATTAATAAAAGTCAAGAAAGCAAATTAAAAACAACAAAACAGATAATATTTGATAATGTTTTTACATTATTCAATTTATATAACTTAATAATAGCAATTGCCTTGTTATGTGTGAAAGCATACACAAACACATTCTTTTTTCTTATAATAACAGTAAATGTAATAATTGGAATAGTACAAGAAATACATGGAAGAAATCTAGTAAAGAAGTTATCTATACTAAATGCATCAAAAGCCACAGTTATTAGAAATGGAAAAGAGCAAAAAATAGATATTGAAGAAATAGTATTAGGAGATGTAATACTACTATCACAAGGAGACCAAATTCCTTCAGATTCATATGTATTAGAAGGAGAAGTAGAAGTCAATGAAGCACTTTTAACAGGTGAATCAGATTTAATATTAAAAAGTAAAGAAGATAAATTACTTTCAGGAAGTTATGTTACAAGTGGAAAATGTTATGCAAAAGTTGAAAAAGTAGGAGAAGATAACTTTGCAAATAGCATAATTAGTGCTACTAAAAAATACAAAGAGAACAATTCTGAATTAATAAATTCAATGAAAAAAGTTACAAAATTCACAAGTTTTGTAATCATTCCTGTTGGAATAATACTTTTCATACAAGCATATTTTTATAGAGAAGCTGAGCTAGCACAAGCAGTTGTTGCAACAGCTGCAGCATTACTTGGAATGTTACCAAAAGGTTTAGTATTATTAATAACAATTGCATTAGAATCAGGAGTTATTAAATTAGCTAAAAAAGACGTACTAGTACAAGAATTATATAGTATAGAATCTTTAGCTCATATTGATACAATTTGTTTAGATAAAACTGGTACAATAACTCAAGGAGAGATGAGAGTATCAGAAATAAAAACATATAATGATAAAATATTACCACATTCTTTTAATGATATGATGACTGCATTTGTTAATGGGATGGATGATAATAATGCCACATTCCATGCTTTCAAGAAATATTTTAAAGGAGATAATTCTTTTGAAATAGCAGACAAAGTAGCATTCTCATCAGAAAGAAAATGGAGTTCAATATCTTTTAAAAATGAAGGTTCTATCGTTGTAGGTGCTCCAGAAAGATTATTTGATAAAAGTAAAGACGATATGCCAGAAGATATTAATGAATTGCAAAAAAAACGGAAAAAGAGTTTTAGGGATAGCATATACAAAATCAATAATTAGCGAACCAGAATTACCAGAACTAGAAATTATAGCAATAGCTGTTTTAGAAGACCCATTAAGAAAAAATGCTAAAGAAATGTTAGGATATTTTAAAGACCAAGGTATTGATGTGAAAATTATTTCAGGAGACAATGCTTTGACAGTTTCTAATATAGCTAAAAAGGCTGGACTAAAAGATTATGACTCATATATAGATTTATCTACAATAAATACTGATGCTGAAATAGTAGATTTAGTTGATAAATATAGTATTTTTGCAAGAGTATTGCCACACCAAAAAAGTATTATTGTAAAAGCCTTGCAAGCTAAACAACACAAAGTTGCAATGACTGGTGATGGAGTTAATGACGTAATAGCACTAAGAGAATCAGATTGTAGTATTACACTTCCAGAAGCGACAGATAGTGCAAAACAAGTATCACAAATAGTTTTACTAAATTCAGATTTTAGTGTATTAAAAGATGTAATGATGGAAGGCAGAAGAGTAGTTAATAATATAACAAAAGTAGCTAGAATATTCTTTATAAAAACAATTTACTCAGTGCTATTATCAATATTCTGCATATTAACAAATATGGAATTCCCATTTATACCAATACAAATAACATTAGTAGATTTAGTAATAGAAGCATATACATCATTCTTTATAACCTTTGAAAAGAACAAAAAGCCTGTCACTGGCTCATTTCTACGAACGGCATTAACAAATGCTATGCCATTTGCAATAGTTATAATGTTTAATATAATATTCTTAACATTTTTCAGAGATACCTTAGGAATATCACAAGAAATTGCAACAACAATGATGTACTTATTGATAGGATTTGTTAGTATATTAGCAGTTCAAGAAGTTTGTAAGCCATACACAAAAGTTCATGTGTTCTTGTTTGTAACAACGGCAGTTGGATTCTATGTAGCAGTTATATTATTTAAAAACTTGTTACAAATATCATTAGCATTACAACCTAATGAATTAATCATAACATTAATTTTAGCAGTTATAAGCTATATTTTAATTACAATTAAAAGAAGTGTATACAAAAGAAAAAATATATAATAAATTAAATGATATTGTAAAAAGTTACATGAAAAATAATGAAAAAGAACATTGAAAACTAAATATTGGTAAAAATCCGATAAT
>CALXJZ010000011.1 GCA_944388745.1 uncultured Clostridia bacterium | reverse complement strand
TAAAAATAATTTTAAAATTTGCCTAAAAATAGGTGGTTTATCAAATGTTAAACATAAACAAAAATTAATAACAAACATCAAATTTCAAAGACTTTGACTCTGGCATGCGCTAGTTCGAATCTAGCCAGCCCAGCCAAAAAGAAAAAGTAAACTTGAAAACTAAGGTTTACTTTTTCTTTTTATGCCAGTATATAAAAACAAATTATTTACAAAATTTTTCTATAATATAACACAAAATATCAATATAATATTAAAATATTCTTAAAAAACTTGTATTTGTAAAAATAAATAAAAAGTGATAATATATAGATGTAAAATAAGTAGAGGAGGAATTGTTATGAAAAAAGATTTAGGAGTAAAACCTTATGTATTTCCAATGCCAGTATTAATGATTGCAACATATGGAGAAAATGATAAGGTAGATGTTATGAATATGGCTTGGGGAGGAATTTGTTCAAACAATATGGTGGCATTAAATATAAGTGAAGGACATAAAACAGCTAAAAACATAAAAGAAAGAGGAGCTTTCACATTAAGTATTGCTGATGTAGACCACTTAGAAGAATCAGATTTTTTCGGAACAGCATCAGGAAATAATATGGAGGATAAATTTGAAAGAACAGGAATGCATGCAGTAAAAAGTTCAAGAGTAGATGCTCCAATAATTGAAGAATATCCTCTAACTTTAGAATGTAAAGTAGTAGAGCTTCAAAATGAGACTTATGGATTTAGAGTATTAGGAGAAATAGTAAATGTTGTAGCAGATGAAAATGTTTTAGATGATAATGGAAAAGTTGATCCTACTAAATTAAATGCTTTTGTGTTTGACCAATTTCAAAATGGATATTATGAGATAGGTAAAAAAGTTGGAACTGCTTGGAAAAGTGGAAAGAAATTTATGGATAAATAAAATCAGAATTCTAATAAATAAAAGCTCTACCATAACAGTAGAGCCTTTTGAGGTTTTAACTTCCTTTTCTTCTTGAATGATGTCTCTTCCTTTTAGAAGCGGTAGAAGCCTTTTGGGAAGGACCATCTACAATCCGTTTTTTAGAAGGATACAAGACAGGAAGAAGTGGATGTGTTGGATGACGACGATTTTGTCTGTTCATATAGTGAACCTCCTCATAATTTAATTTATACAAATATAACATAGTTTGAATATAAAGACAATAAAGTAAAATAAAAAGATTTATTTTTCGAAATTTAGAACATTAATTTAATTCTTAAAAATTTCCAAAAAAGACTATAAAAAAACAAAAAAATATGATATAAAAAAGATAAATAAAGAATAAAAATATCTAAGAAGAATAGGAAGTGATTCCATGTCATATATAGAATTCAAAAATGTGTGCAAACAATACACAATGGGAGAAATAACAATAAATGCACTAAACAACACAAACTTTGAAATAGAAAAAGGAGAATTAGTAGTAATAGTTGGACCATCAGGAGCGGGAAAAACAACAGCCTTAAATATATTAGGAGGAATGGATTCAGCAACATCAGGAAAAGTAATAGTTGATGGTAAAGATGTAACAAGACTAAAAAATAAACAATTAATTCAATATAGAAGAGAAGACATAGGATTTGTATTTCAATTTTATAATTTAGTTCAAAACTTAACAGCAAAAGAAAATGTTGAATTAGCAACACAAATTTGTAAAGATTCACTAGATGTAGAAGAAGTACTAGGAAAAGTAGGATTAAAAGACAGAATGAAAAATTTTCCTTCACAACTATCAGGAGGAGAACAACAAAGAGTAGCAATCGCAAGAGCAATAGCAAAAAATCCAAAATTACTATTATGTGATGAACCAACAGGAGCATTAGACTATAAAACAGGAAAACAAATATTAAAACTACTACAAGATACAAGCAAAAAAGAAAACATGACAGTAATAATAATAACACATAACAGTGCAATAGCACCAATGGCACATAAAGTAATACATTTTAAAAACGGAACAGTACAAAAAGTAGAATACAATGAAAATCCATTACCAATAGAAGAAATAGAATGGTAGTGGTGTCGCGTTGGGGACGTTTCTCATGCGACACTTATATTAAAAAATTACTAAATATTAATTGTGTAATACTCAATGTCGCATGAGAAACGTCCCCAACGCGACAGTGTGAAAAAAGGAGGTGGCAAAAGTGAAAAAGGCCTTAATTAAAGACAGTATAAAAGAAATAAAAAATACATACAAAAGATTTTTATCTCTTTTATTAATGGCGTTTTTAGGAGTGGGCTTTTTTGCTGGAATAAGGGCTACTTCTCCAGATATGGTCAACACAATAGACACCTATTATAAACAACAAAAGATGTATGATATACAAGTACTATCAACACTTGGATTAACAGAAGATGACATTAATAGTATAAAACAAATTGATGGAGTTGATATTGTAGAGGGAACATATGAAACAGATGGAATAGTCGAATTAGAAAACAAAGAGATTATAACAAAAGTTTTATGTGTAGATGAACTAAATCAGCCATTATTAGTTGAAGGAGAGTTGCCACAAAATAGCAATGAATGTGTAGTTGAAGAAAATTTCTTAACGCAAAATAATAAAGCAATTGGTGATACAATAACAGTTGAAATAGAAAATATACAAAATGATGAAGGGGAAGAAATTGAATATCTATATAATAAAGAACTAAAAATAGTTGGAACTGTAAAAAGTCCGCTATATATTTCAAATGAAAGAGAAAGCAGTAGCTTAGGAGACGGAAAAATAGATTATTTTATCTATATTTCAAAAGATAATATTCAAGCAAAAGATACATACACAAATATATATGTAACATTAAAAAATGCAGAAAAATATGAAACAGCAAGTTCAAAATATGAAGATTGTGTAGAAGAAGTAAAAAATAAAATTGAAGATATAAAAGAAGAAAGAGAGACAGCAAGACATGATGAATTAGTGCAAAAGGCAACAGACAAATTAAATGATGCAGAAGCAGAATTTAATGAGAAAAAACAAGAAGCAGATGAACAAATAGCAGAAGCACAAAAAAAGATTGATGACGGAAAAGCAGAAATTGAAAGCTCAGAAGCTGAAATAAAAGAAAATGAAGAAAAAGCAGACTCTGAATTTGCAAATGCAGAAAAACAGATTGCTTCTGCAAAACAAGAAATTCAAGCCAATGAAAAAACATTACAAACAAAAGAACAAGAGGCAAATAGCAAAATTTCAGAATTAGAAACACAAAAACAAAGTCTAGCAGGGCAAAGAGATTCTCTAAATAGCCAATTAACAACATTACAAAATACATATAATTCAATTGTATCTAGGCTTCAAAATGAAGAATTAGATGACCAAACAAGAAAAGAATTAGAACAACAAAAACAACAATTAGAAAGTCAAATACAAACACTAAATACCACAATTGCATCATTAACTTCAGGAATAACACAAATTGAGCAAGGAATTAATCAAGCAAATACAGAAATTGCACAAGCAAAAAATCAACTACAAACTGCAAAAAATCAGTTGTCATCACAAGAAAGAAAATTAAATCAGCAAAAAAGTAGCACATATGCACAATTAGAAGATGCAAAAGAACAAGTAGAACAAGCAAAAGTAGAATTACAACAAGGAGAACAAGAGCTAGAAACACAAAAACAAGATGTAGAGCAACAGTTACAAGATGCGGAAAAAGAATTAATTGATGCAAGACAAGAAATATCAGAAATAGAAAATCCTGAATGGTACATTTTAGATAGATATGCAAATTCTGGATATGCAAGTTTTACACAAGATAAAGAAAGTGTATACAATATAGGTCAAGTATTCCCAATAGTATTTTTCCTTGTAGCAGTATTAATTTCACTAACATCAATGACAAGAATGGTAGAGGAACAAAGAACACAAATAGGAACTTTAAAAGCGTTAGGATATAACAAAATACAAATTGCAGGAAAATATATGTTATATTCAAGCCTTGCATGTATAATTGGTGGACTATTAGGAATGGCAGTAGGATTTATATTAATTCCATCACTTATATGGCATATGTATGAAGTTATGTATCAGGTGCCAGAATTCATAGTTAGCTTTAACTGGGAATATGGCGGAGCAGGACTAATATTAATTAGTGTATGTATAATAGGAGCAACAGTTTATTCATGTATAAAAGAATTAAGACAACAGCCAGCAACACTAATGAGACCAAAAGCTCCAAAAATAGGAAAAAGAGTATTACTAGAAAGAGTAAACTTTATATGGAAAAGATTAAGTTTCAGCCAAAAAGTAACCATCAGAAACATATTTAGATATAAAAAGAGATTTATGATGACAATAATAGGAATATTTGGATGTACATCATTAATCTTAGCAGGATTTGGACTAAAAGACTCAATAGGAGTTCTAATGCCAAATCAATATGAAAAAATATTTAAATATGATATGCAGATTAATCTAAAAGAAGGATTAGATGAAACACAAAAAAATGAACTTATAAATGAATTAAACCCAAAAGACGAAATAGAAGAAACAATTGAAACAACAATGCTAACAAGAACTGCTATCAATGGTGAAAATGAAGAAGATGTACAAATAATAGTACCAAAAGACCAAAATGAACTAGAAAAAATGATAAGTCTAATAGATATTAATACTGAAGAAAAAATTGAATTACAAAAAGGTCAAATAGTAATCACAGATAAATTAGCAGAGTTAATAGGAGCAAAACCAGGAGATACAATCACTTTAAAAAATGGCGAAGATGAAAAACAAATTGTAATTTCAAATATAACAGAAAACTATGTGTATCATTATGCATACATGACAAGCGAAACATATGAAGAACTATATGGAAAGCCATATGAAACAAATGCAATATTAATAAGAAATGTAGATATGGATGAAGAGCAAGAAGAAAATTTAGCGACAGAAATAATGAACCAAAACGAAGTTTCATCAATTACAAGAAATTCAGATGTAGAAGAAGTAATGAATACCACAATGGAATCTCTAAATTATGTTGTAGTAGTACTAATAGTTTCAGCAGGATTACTTGCATTTGCGGTTTTATATAACTTATCAAATGTAAATATAAGTGAAAGAATTAGAGAACTTGCAACAATAAAAGTATTAGGATTTTATGATAAAGAAGTATATACATATGTAACTAGAGAAACTATTTTGCTAACCTTAATCGGAATAGCTTTAGGATTAGTCGGAGGATATTTCTTGAATTACTTTATTATTGGAACTTGCGAAATTGAAATGCTTAGATTTAGTAAAATTATTCATCCAATGAGCTATTTATATGCTATTTTGATAACAGTAGTTTTCACAGTAATAGTAAACATTTTCACATATTTTGCATTGAAAAAAATAGATATGATAGAAAGTTTAAAAAGCGTAGAATAGGGATTAGGAAAGGATGTCGCATTGGGGACGTTTCTGTTGCGACATTAGTTAGAAAAATATTGTTAGTAAAAAAATAAAATTAAATGTCGCAACAGAAACGTCCCCAATGCGACATCGCCTCACTTAATCCCAGCAAAGAAAGGTAGAAAGATGGAAATTGACGAAATAAAAAAAGCAAAAACAAATAGAATAGGAAAAAAGATAGAATATTATGAGCAAATTGATTCAACACATAAATATGCACAAAGAATTGCTGAAAAAGAAAAGAGTAGAGAAAATGACGGAAAAGTAATAATAGCAGAAGTACAGACAGATGGAATCGGGACTAAAGGAAGGCAATGGTATACAGGAGAGGCACAAAATATTGCTATGACAATGATTTTAAATACTGATAAAAAGGCGAAAGATTTAAAAGATTTGCCAATAGAAATAGCAAAAGCCATTCAAAAATCTATATATGACTTATATGGATACACTTTAGAAATAAAACCACCAAATGACTTAATGTTAAATGGAAAGAAGATATGTGGAATCTTAACTCAAATTAATACTTTAGGAGAAGAAATACAGTATATATTAATTAGTTTTGGATTTAATGTAAATGAAGATGATTTTGTGAATTATGATAGTGAAGAAATGAAATTGAAGGAAATTGCAACTTCTTTAAAACATGAATTTAAAAAAGAATTTAAAAGAGAAGAAATAATAGCCAGAATTTTAGAAAACATAGAAAAAATAGAGCTTTAAATCAATTAAAGTTCTATTTTTTTACATGTAGAATAAAATGTATTACAAATACAAAAAATTATGAAAAGGTTTATAGGTAAATCCTTCATAAAAACCTAAATACATTATACAAGGAAGGATAATATGGAAGTACATCAAGTTACAGAAAACAATTTCTTAGCTAACATATTCAAAGGAATAGGAATAGCCTTTGCAATCACACTAATATTATTGCTCATATTTTCGGCAGTATTAACATTTTCTAACATAAGTGAAAGTGTCATAAGTCCAGTGATAATAACAGCCACTGCAATAAGCATATTAATTGGAAGTTCAATAGGAAACAACAAAATTAAGAAAAACGGACTTTTAAATGGAGCTTTAGTTGGAATCATCTATATGGTTATAATCTACTTAATTTCAAGCCTTTTAAACTGGAGATTTAGTTTGAATTTGCAAAGTATAATTATGATAGTAGTAGGTATGATATTTGGAATGCTTGGAGGAATCATTGGAGTAAATAGATAAAGAGCATCAATTTCCGGCATTCCAATAATCAACTAAATACTGTCTTTGAGAATTTGGAACAATATTAATACGAATTGCAGAAAAAGGTTTATCAAAACGATACATAGTTTCTTGACCGTTATATTTAGCAGGAAGCCAGCCAACACCTTTAATATAAATTTGATAAACAACTGAATATTCAGAGTAATCATCTAGAGATAAAGAAATACCTGAAAGTCCATAAAGGTATTGTTTTGCAATTTCTTCTGGAATCGGATTAGAGCCACCTTTAGCTGCATAATTTACTCCTGTTCCTCCAAATTCAGTAAATATTTTACCTGAAAGATATGCCAAATTTTCTTTATTCACAGTTCTCCAAGAACTTAAAGGATTATAACCATAATTATATCTAAGTTCAGTAAACTTACAAGTACCAGAAGAACCCTCACCATAATAAGTATAAAGGAAAGCTCTACCCTTTAAAGAAGATTGATTAAGACTACCAGAAGTTCTAATAAATAATGCTTCTGTCTTGCAAATACTATCAGAGTTGATGACTTGCTCACCTGCAATACTACCTAAAGTAACCAAATATGTATTATTAGTTCCAGCATCATATGCACCATATTCTAAAATTATATTACTAGCTTTTTTTATCGAAACCAATGGTGAAGCAGGATTTTGAGCAAAATCTTTTATAGGTAGTTCATATTCAATAGGATTAGGAAAAGTGCGAGATAAAATCCTATTATCAGAAGAAATATCCCAACCATTAACAGGCTGAATACTTTCATTTACTTTAATAGTTCCTTTAGAATAATTATCTGATATTAACTCTTCAGAAAAAATAGAAACTGGGGCAGTATTATCAATTAAAATATTAGAGTAAAAGGTCTTTTCTGAATTATTTTGCATAGATGTATCAATAGCTGTCCCTTCTAAAAACGTTATACTTAAATCTCCATCACTAGAAACATTTGTAAAGACAATATCATAGATATGTTCACTTTCAGAAATACAAGTAATCTTTTTAAAAATAGCAGAAACTAACTTATCATTAACCTTTATCTTAATATGATTAGTATCAAGATTGATTTCAGAAATATAATCTTCAATTATTTGAATTCGAGTTGTAATTGTATGAGTTTTGTTAGCGTATTTGGGATATTGAGTGTTAGTGTTACTGAAGCTAAGTAATTTTATTTCTGGCGGTGTATTGTCAAGTTCCAATCTTGCAACTAGAAACGAATTTTCAAATTGATATTTAGCTAATGAAGAAAAAGAAAAGAATGGCAATATTAAGACAATGAAAAAAATAAGAATTATAAAAAGCTTTGTTTTCAATAAGCATACCTCCTTAAATTAATATAATTTTAGGAAGAGATATACAAATTATAATGTAAAATAATGGAAATGTCAACCGGTATTTTTTGTCGAATTTTGCGATGAAAAGTTAGAAAATTTTGTAAAAAATAGTTGACATTTCCAAAATATGGAATTATAATCAATTTAACATTTTCATTTTTCTATAATTTTTTTCAAAATTTTTAATCGAAAAACATTTCAAGAAAAATCAAAATAAAAAATAAAAAAGGAGGAATGCTTATTGAAAAAGAAAGCAGTAATAATTAGCGCTATTTTAGTAGCAATTATTTTATCATTTATAGGAGGACAAACCTATTCAAAATATGTAACAGAAGTTAGAGGAGATGGAACAGCACAAATTGCAACCTGGGATTTTAAAGTAAATGGACAAAAAGAAGAGGTACAAACAATATCTTTAGGTTCTACATATGATAGCTCTACATTAGTAAATGGAAAAATAGCACCAGGAACAGAAGGAAACTTTCAAATTATAGTTGATGCAACAGGCTCAGATGTAGGAATTGATTATAAAATAAAATTCTCAGATGAAACTACAAAACCAACTAATTTAAAATTTTATTATCAGGAGGTAGAATATAATTCTATTTTAGAATTAGGAGATGCTTTATCTGGAACAATAAATGCAGATGATGAAAATAAAGCCAAAACATTTGATATCAAATGGAAATGGAATTATGAAACAGGAAGTAATCCAACAGAAATAGCTTCTAATGACAAAATAGATACACAAAATGCACAAGAAATTACAAACTATGAATTTGATGTCATTGTTTCAGGAACACAAGTTGTACCACAAGCATAGGCTTTGGGAAAATTTGCTGTTAATTTGTAGTATTTTATTAGTTCTCATGATTATTTATATCCAATTTTTTTCAAGTGAAATGAATATAAAACCTTTTGGAATAGAGGTTCTAAGAGTTATGTCTGATAGTATGAACCCAGTATTTAAGAAAAATGATATCATCATTATCCAAGAACAAAATGAATATAAAGTCGGAGATATAGTTGCATATATTGCTGATGATGGCAATATAGTAACACATAGGATTATAGAAGAAAATGAAAATGGATTTTATACCAAAGGTGACAATAATAATACTAAAGATGAAGATCTAATTTATCCTAATAACATTATTGGTAAATTCAAAATAATTCTTTATTCATCTAGGACAAGTGAAAATATTAGTAAGTAACTTGTCTTAAACCAAAATATAGAAAATACTAGGTCAGAAAGGGGAGATGATTTATTAAAAAAACTGAAAAAGTGAATGGAGAAAATAAAATTATAAAATTAAACATTAAAAAAGGAAAAATGAAAAAAAGAGAAGTAGTTTTACTACTAATAGTATTAATGGTAATTTCGCTTTTTATATCTGGATATAGTATGGGAAAAAGTATGAGTACAACTCAAATAAATTCAACTACACGGAGTGGCAAAACCTATTTTAGAAGTTGAAAATAATCCAGAAATAACAATAACATCAACAAATAAGGAAAGTACATATGATTTTAAAGTGAAAAATTACAATACAAATGAAGAAATATCACAAGTTGATTTATTATACACAATAGAGATATTAACAAAAACAGATGAAAGCATTACTTTTAAATTATACAAAAATGATGAAGAAGTAAAATTAGAAGATAACAAGAGTGAAGAATTTTTATTATCAAAAGATGAAAAACAGGAAGATAATTACAAACTAAAAATTCTATATAACAAAGAAAAAGCACAAGGAAGAGATATTTTTCAAGATGTGCAAATAAAAGTCCATACAGAGCAAAGAAAAGTTTAGCTTAAAAGTAAAACAAAGGAACAAAATAGAAAGGAAAACAATTAATGGAAGCAAAAAATAAAAGCAAAAAGAAAAAAATAATAATTATATTGATAATTCTTCTTATAATATTAATCTGGTTTTTATCAAAAGGCAATTTGAATTTTTTTAAAGACGATATAATATTTTTCAAAAATTTTTATTCTTCACAAGGGATAGGTGAAAACAATAACGAAAATGAAGAAAATCAAAATAATCAAATTTATAATTCAAATTCAGATAATGTGTTTATAATATCTACTAAAAAATCTGAAACAAGAGAAACATCTTTATTTTCAAACATATCAAATGAAACAAATTGGAATCGAATTATATATCCAGGAACAAAAGGAGAATTTTCAATACAGCTATATGGACAAGAAAATTTAAACTATCAAATTATATTTCAAAGCAAAAATCAAAAACCTAAAAATTTAGTGTTTAATGAAAAAGGAAGAGATAAATATTATGAAACACTAGAAGCATTAGGTGAGACTTTGACTGGAAATATAGAGAAAGGAGAAATGAAAGAAATAACCATTGAATGGCAATGGCAATATGAAACAAATGAAAATGGAGATATGCAAGATACAAAAGATGGAAATGAATTAAAAGAATATAACTTTTTAATTATAGCAAGAGGAGAAGAAAAGATATAGAAAAAACGAAAATGAAATTTAAATTTGAGAGAACTTAGTAAAAATGTTTTTATGGAAGTTCTCTCATATTGACTTTTAGTATAAAATATAGTATCATTGCAATAGAAGTGATTGATAAAGATTGCTATGGGAGGAATATAAGTTCCAGTAATTGCTATGGGAGGTAACTAACTAAAAATAGTTAGTTACCAGTTTTTTTTCAAAAACAGTTGATATTTTTCCAGATTTAATATAAAATCTAAAAAGACAAAAGGAGGACAAAAGATGATAACATTAGAAGACGTTATAAAAAACGAAGAAGTGGAAGCCTTAATAAAAGGCGCACAAAAACAATTAGACAGCTTAGGATATACTGAACATAGTCATAGACATATAGCAATAGTATCAGAAAGGACAGGCGAAATCTTAGAAAAACTACGGATATCCAGAAAGAACTGTAGAACTTGCAAAAATAGCAGGATATATGCACGATATTGGGAACTGTGTAAATAGGGTAGACCATGCACATAGTGGAGCAATTTTGGCATATAGCATTTTAAAAGATATGGGAATGCCTGTAGAAGAAAGAACAGAAATTATGATGGCAATAGGAAATCATGATGAAAACACAGGCACAGCAATTAGTGACATATCAGCAGCATTAATACTAGCAGACAAATCAGATGTGCACAGAAATAGGGTTACAAACACCAATTTATCAACATTTGACATACATGATAGAGTAAATTATGCAGTTACAGATGCTGATTTAGAAGTAAATGAAGAAGAAAGAAAAGTAATATTAAATTTAACAATAGATACAAAATTATGCCCAGTATTAGATTATTTTGAAATATTTATGGATAGAACAATGATGAGTAAATATGCAGCGAAATATCTAAAAATATGGTTTGAATTAGTAATTAATGGGACAAAATTATTATAATTTTCGGTTGAAAAATAATTACAGTTTTGACAAGGTGTTTGAGAAAGGAATGGGAAAGATGAAAAAAATTAAAATACTAACAATAATACTATTAATAATATTAATCACAATGGTTGCATTTTTTGGAATATATACACAAGTGCAAAATAGAATGGAAAATCAAGTAAGAGATTATTCTTATGCAATGGATTTAGCAGGAAGTAGAGTAGTTAGATTAATTGTAAGTAATGGAAGTGAAACGACTGTTAAAGATTCTGAAGGAAATGTTGTAGAAGATAGTGAAAATTTAACAGATGATGAAATAACTGCAAATGGTTACACAAAGGAAGAAACACCATATAACAGTGATGATGTAAAAACAGTTGATAATTATAAAAAATCAAAAGAAATAATAGAAAAAAGATTCAATGAACTTGGAATATCAAACTATATTACAAGACTAGATGAAGAAACAGGAGATATCATAGTAGAAATTACTGAAAACGATGATACAGACAGTATTGTAAGTAATTTAGCAACAACAGGTAAATTTGAAATAGTGGATAGCCAAACACAAGAAGTTTTAATGGATAACAGTGATATAAAACTAGCAAATGTAATGTATGGAGCAGATTCAAGTCCTGCAACAAGTTCAGGAACAATGGTATATCTAAATATTGAATTCACAAAAGAAGGAACAAGTAAATTAGAAGAGATTAGTACAAACTATACAGCAACAACAGAAGATACAAACAAAACATCAGAAGATACTAATACAACTGACGAAAATGCAACAACAGATGAAATATCAGAAGATACAAGTTCAGATGATACAACAGAAAAAACAATAACAATGAAAATTGATGGTGAAGAAATAATGACAACAAGTTTTGATGAGCCAATCAGAACAGGAAGATTACAACTATCAATTGGATATTCAACAACAGATACAGATACATTAAATGGATATATAAATCAAGCATCAAACATGGCAGTAGTACTAGATACAGGAAATATGCCAGTTAGATATGAAGTAGACACAAATGAATTTATCGAATCAGATATAACACAAAACCAATTACAAATAGCAAGTTATATAATGCTTGGAATTGTAGGGGTAGCACTAATAGTATTAATAATTAGATATAGAACATTAGGATTACTAGGAGCATTTAGCTATGTAGGCTTAATGTCAATTCTATTATTAATCATAAGATATGCAAATGTTGTTTTATCAATGGAAGGAATATTCGGAATTGCAATAGTATTAATATTAAACTACATCTTTGTAAATAAATTCTTAAATAAATTAAAAGACAATAGAAAAGACCTATCAAAAGAAGAAGTAATCAAAGCAAATAAAGAAACATATAAAGAGTTCTTCATAAGAATAATACCAGTAATAATAATGGTAATTGCATTTTCTTTTGTACAATGGACACCTATTAGTAGTTTTGGAATGGTAATGATTTGGGGAATTGCTTTAATAGCAGCATATAATGTAATATTTACAAATAACTTATTAAAATTAAAAGCAAAAAAAGATTAGCATTTAACAAAACTAAATAAAGCTAACAGTAAAACAATTGTCAAAGGAAGGAATGATATATAGATGAAAAATATAAGTAAAAAAGCAAAAATTTTAAGCATAATAATAGCAATAATTATAATTGCTGGAATTATAGTAATAGCAACAAAAGGATTTAATTTTGATTTAAAATATGAAAAATCACAAAAAGTTGAATTATATATAGAACAAGAATTTGAAATAAATGATATAAAAGCAATAACAGATGAAGTAATGCCAGGAAAACAAGTAATAATACAAAAAGTAGAAGTATTTGAAGATAGTGTGAGTATAACAGCAAGTGAAATTACAGATGAAGAAAAATCAAACTTGATAACAAAAATAAACGAAAAATATGGAACCGAATTATCTGCAGATAGTACAGAAATAGAAAATATACCACACACAAGAGCAAGAGATATTGTTAAACCATATGCATGGCCATTTGCAATTGCAACAATAATTATCTTAGCATATATGGCAATACGTTATCACAAATTGGGAAGTATTAAAATAATAGCTAAAACAATTGGAATTAATCTAGTATCACAAGCAACACTAATAAGTATAATTGCAATTACTAGAATTCCATTTGGTAGGTTGACTATTCCAATGGTACTTGCAGTATATCTACTAACAATGGTTGGATTAACAGCAAGATTTGAAAAAAGATTGGAAGAAAATAAAGAAGAAAAGAAAAAAGATAAATGATGATTTAGGGACGGAACAAAAATTATAGAAAATTATAAAAACTAAAAAAATCCAGTTCGTTGAGAGCTGAATTTTTTTGTTTTTATTCATATTTTTATTCTTGTTCTTGTTGATATTCTTCTAGTTGTTCTTCTAAAAAAATTGACAATTGTTTTTGTGATTCATACATAGAAAAATTATCACGAGCAACATTTTTCATATTGAAAAATAGGATTGTCATGGTTATTAATGCAATTGTAAGCAAAACAACAAAAGCTAATAGTATTTTACTTAATTTATTCATTATATATTCCCCCTTTTTCCAAAATTATATGTTACACAAAAAATAAAGTCAATATATTGACTGTTTTAAAAAATTAACAATTGTGATATAATATTCTAAAGTTATCAATGTATAACTCAAGTTTAAGGGGGTGCGAAGGAGGTAAAATGAAAATAAGGAAACAACGAATGCACAAAGAAAAAGAACTGCCAAAAGCAGGAGCGAGAAGCGGTGGTCTACACTCTTCAGGAGAAGGTATTAAATTACCAGCAAAAAGGAGGAATTATTATGATGCACCGACACAAGACTACAGCCGTACATTTGGCTGGAAATATTTTGACGAGAGGTAAAAAAGAGCAGCACCCCAAATTCCTAGTATACTAGGAACATCAAAGGGCATCCTATGCATGGATGCCTTTTTGAGACAAAAATAAAGTTAAGTAAAATAAAAAAATTACTAAAAAACTATACAAAAAACAAAAAACTAATGATATAATATGCATCAAATGGAAGAAGAAAAAGTGGAGGAAAAATAAATGGGAAATATAGTATTACTAGATGAACTAACAATAAACAAAATAGCTGCAGGAGAAGTAATAGAAAGACCAGCATCTGTAATAAAAGAAATGGTAGAAAACTCAATAGATGCAGGAGCAACAAACATAACAGTAGAAATAAAAAACGGAGGAATATCATACATAAAAGTAACAGACAATGGAAAAGGAATAGCGCAAGATGACTTAGAAATAGCATTTGAAAGACATGCAACAAGCAAAATCAGAAGTGCAGATGATTTAGACACAGTAACATCAATGGGGTTTAGAGGTGAGGCATTAGCAAGTATAGCAGCAATAGCAAATGTAGAAATGATATCGAAAACAAAAGAACAAGATGTAGGATATAAAATAGTAGTACAAGCAGGAGATGTGCTAGAAAAAGAAGAAACAGCTTGTCAAGTAGGAACATCAATCACAGTAAGAAACCTATTTTTCAATACACCAGTAAGATACAAATTCTTAAAAAAAGATTACACAGAAGCAGGATATATTGAAGATGCAATAACAAGAATCGCTTTAGTAAATCCACATATAGCAATAAAATTAATAAACACAGGAAAAACAGTAATACAAACAAATGGCAATGGTGACATGAAAAGTGTAATATACAGTATCTATGGAAAAGATGTAGCAAATGCAATATTAGATGTAGACTACAAATATGAAGATATACATGTAACAGGAGTGATAGGAAAACCAGAAATAGCAAGGTCTAACCGTTCTAATCAACTATTCTTTGTAAATAAAAGATATATCAAAGACAAAACCTTAACAGCTGCAACAGAACAAAGCTATAAAGGGTTAATACCAATAGGAAAATTTGGGTTTGTGGTATTAAATATAGAAATGAATCCTGCAAAAGTTGATGTTAATGTACATCCAGCAAAATTAGAAGTTAGGTTTGAAGAAGAAAGCAAAATATTCCAAGCAATTTATCATTCAATTAAAGATACACTACTAAAAAGTGAATTAGTTGCAGACACTTCAAAATCAGAAGAAATAAGCACAGCAATAAATAAGAGAGCATTAAGTTTTGATGAAAGATTAAAAAACTTAAGAGAATCTAAAAAAGAAAATCAACAACAAGGTGGACTATTTTCTTTCAGAAAGCAAAATGAAAAACAAATTGAAGAATATACAGATGAAGAAAGTAAATTAAAAACTAATATAATTGAAGATGTATTTAGAAGCAAAAATGGAAATATAGAAGAAACAGATACTTTAACAGAAAAATCAGAAGAAAAAACAGATTCACAAAACACAAGTAGCAAAATTGACTACACAAAACCATTAGATACATCTGATGTATTAACACAACTAAAGAAAATGAAAGAAAAAATTGAACAAGAATTACAAGAAAAAAATATTGTTCCAGCAACTTTAATGGATAACAGTGAAGAATATAAACTAGGTAAAGAAAATGTAAATAGAAACTATGATGAAAATAATAATGAAAATATAGAAAACAAGGAAGAGATTGAAGAAGAAAAGAAAGAACAACAAACAGAACCAGTTGCAGATGCTCATAAAGCAATTGAAGAAATAAAAGACGAAGAAGTTCAAAAAGAATTCACTGAAATAAAACAAAAAATGCAAGAGTTAAATGACAATCCACAAGTTGTATCAGATGATTTCAACGAAATGTATGCAAAAATGTTTGGAAGAGAACCAATAACAGAAGAAACAGCAGAAGAAAAAGAAAAAGCAAAACAAGAATCAAAAATGAGTGCAATAGACATAGTAAAAGACAATTTATCAGTATTTGACCAAACAGAAGAATTCAAAAAACCAACATATAAATTTATCGGAATAGTATTCAAAACATATATAATACTTGAAATAGGAAATGAAATGTACATTTTGGACCAACACGCAGCACATGAGAGAATAATGTATGAAAAAGTAAAGAAAAATTATTATAGTGAAACTAACAAAGATTCACAAATGTTACTATTACCAGACATAATAACACTAACACACAAAGAAATGGATATAGCAAAAGACAATATGAAGATGTTTGAACAAGCAGGGTTTAGTTTAGAAGAATTTGGAGAAAATACAATTAAACTAACAGGAGTACCAACAGTATGTATAGATTTAGATACAAAAGAATTATTCTTAGAAACACTAGATGAAATTAATACAGTTGCAAGAACAGCAAAACAAGAAAAAGAAGAAAAATTTATTGCAACAGTAGCATGTAAAGCAGCAGTAAAAGCAAATATGGCATTAACCAGAGAAGAAGTGGAAAGTTTAATGGACAAGTTATTACAATTACCAAATCCATTTACATGCCCACATGGAAGGCCAACAGTAATCAAAATGACTAGGTATGATATAGAAAGAAAATTTGCTAGAAAATAGCTGGTTGAAAAATAATTACAATTTTGGCGTCGTCAAACTTCATTTGAAATTTAATCAACGTACAGATAGTACGCCTCATAAATTTCAAACTTGTTTTTCTAGCCAAAATTTAATTCTTTTCCAACCAGGAAAGAACTTAAAGAAAGGAATGAAAAAACATGGCATTTATAATTGTAATTGCATTAATTATATACTTTATAAACATAGCTTGGACTTGGAAAAGTCTTGGAGAAATCGAGAAAAGCCAAAAAGTAATATTTATCATAGTTGGATTACTAATTCTATTTATAATAACCCTAATTACATTCAATATATCTACAAGAAATATACAATATCAGCATCAAGGACAAACACAGCTAATTAGAAATGTATTAGTAGCAATTTTTACAGGAATTAATGGAATTATAATTATGCCACAACTAGCAAAAATACTAGAAAAAGCAAAAAATGGAGATTTAGGAAAAAATCAAATTAGAAATAGAATAATTTTGTGGATAATAGTATTAATAATTTGTATAATTTTTGAATGTGGATATATGGAAAGCACACAACAAGGAATAGTAAATATACAACATTCTTTACAGAATTCAAATTAGAATTTATAATGATGAAGAGACTAAGTAAAAATTAAACATTAGATATTAATTGAGCAGTTGAGAGGAGGAATAAAGATGTGTCCCCAAAAGGACAAAAATGTCCAAACGGAAACGTCCCCAAAAGGACAAAAAGAGCAAGTAATAGTGATTTGTGGACCTACAGCATCAGGAAAAACAGGACTTTCAATTGAACTTGCAAAAAAAATAAATGGAGAAATAGTATCAGCAGATTCAATGCAAATATATAAAGACATGAATATAGGAACTGCAAAACCAACACCTGAAGAAATGCAAGGAATAAAACATTATTTAATAGACTTTATTTTGCCTGACGAAAGATACAGCGTGGCAGATTATAAAAAAGATGCAAAGAAAGCAATAAAAGAAATTATAAAAAAAGGAAAAACTCCAATTGTTGTTGGAGGCACAGGATTATATGTTGATAGTTTAATATATGAAATAGAATATCCAGAAATAGAATTTGATGAAGAATATCGTAAAGAACTAGAAAAAATAGTTGATGAAAAAGGTTTAGAATATGTATATGAAAAAGCAAAAGAAATAGACCCTCAAGCAATAGAAAAAATAAGTAAAAATGATGCAAAGAGAATTCTAAGAATCCTAGAAATATATTATGCAACAGGAAAAAATAAAACAGAGCAAGAAATCGAATCAAGAAAAAAAGAAGTAGAATATGATTACAAAGTTTATGCAATTAATTGGGATAGAGAAACTCTATACGAAAGAATCAATAAAAGAGTAGATAACATGATAGAACAAGGGTTAATAGAAGAAGTTGAGAAAATATCAGAAAAATATAACAAATTTCCAACAGCAATGCAAGGATTAGGATATAAAGAAGTTGTAGAATATCTAAAAGGAAATTGTACAAAAGAAGAGATGATAGAGAAAATAAAAAAAGAAACGAGACACTATGCAAAAAGGCAATTAACTTGGTTTAGAAAAAACAAGCAAACCATATGGCTAGATGGAGAAAAGTCAACAGATTATAATATGAATTTAATTTGTAGTGACTGCAATATTTTGAAAAAGTAGCGTCCCCAAAGTATCCAAAAATGGTCAGTCCGAACCTGTCCCCAAACTGACCAAACTAACCAAAGAAAGGAATGAAGAAGATATTGGAAAAGCAAAATAAAGAGCGAGAAAAAACAACTAAAAAAACAACAATGAACCAGAAAAAGAAGATAATATTAAATGTCATAATTGTGGCAGTTCTTATTTATGTTGTATATGCGATATATCTTCTTATTAAAGAGCCAACAAACATATTTACAATAGAAGAAGGAACATTATATCAAGAAGAAACAGACATTGGATATGTTATAAGAAAAGAAACAGTAGTAAGAGGAAACAACTATAAAAACGGAATGGAACAAATAAAAGCAGAAGGAGAAAGAGCAGCGAAAGATGAAAATATATTTAGATATTACAGTACAAACGAAGAAAGTTTAAAACAAAAAATAGCAGAACTAGATGAACAAATTCAAACAGCAATGACAGAAGATACAAGTATATTTTCAGCTGATATAAAATCATTAGAAGACCAGATAGACGAAAAATTAAAAGAAATTAATGAAATTACAGATGTAACAACATTAACTGAATACAAAAAAGAAATTGATAACTTGATTACCAAAAAAGCAAAAATAGCTGGAGATTTAAGTCCACAAGGGTCATATTTAAATCAGTTGATAGAAGAAAGAAAACAATATGAAAGTCAGTTAAATTCTGGTGCTGAATATGTTAAAGCACCAATGAGTGGAATAGTGTCATATAAAGTTGACGGATTAGAAGAAACTTTAACACCAGATAATTTCGGAAGTATTAATAAAGAATTTTTAGAAAATCTAAACCTAAAAACTGGAGAAATAGTTGCAACAAGCGAAGAAGCGGGAAAAGTTATAGATAATTTTGCTTGCTACATTGCGACAATATCATCATCAGAAGAAGCAAAACAAGCTGAAGTGGGAGATGACGTAAAGGTTAGATTGTCAAACAATGCTGAGATATCAGCTGAAATAACAAGTATATCACAAGAAAATGAAGATGAAGTTTTACTAATATTAAAAGTTAATGAACAAATAGAAGAACTTATAAATTACAGAAAAATATCATTTGACTTAATATGGTGGGATGAAACAGGATTAAAAATACCAAATGAAGCAATTGTAGAATTAGAAGGATTAAATTATGTTGTTAGAAATAGAGCTGGATATTTAAATAAAATACTTGTTAATGTTACAGAACAGGGCGAAGATTATTCTATAGTACAACCATATACAACAGAAGAATTAAAAGAATTAGGATTCTCAAACGAAGAAATAAATTCATATAGAAAGATTTCTTTGTATGATGAAATTATATTAAATCCAGATTTAAGTGAAGTAGAATAAATATTACAAAAATATTACAAACATATTAAGATTTAATTACATTCATAAAAAATATTGACAATATGGCAAAAAAAGTAGATACTTAGTATGTCAAAACAAAGGAAGTAAATTTAGGAGGTTTTTTTATGTCAGGAGCTTTAATGAATAAAGTATGGGATTTATTTGGGATGGACTCAGCTGAGCCAGAAGAATACGAGGATGAGAACATCTATGAATATGAAGACGAGGATGAAGAAGTAGAAGATAAAAAACTATTTGGAAGAAAAAATAGAGAAAAAGTGGTTTCTATGCCACAAACTCAAACTAATGCAATAAAAATGGTTATATCACAACCAACTACATTTGAACAATCAGATGAAATATGTAGTTTCTTAAAAGAAAAAAAATCTGTTATAGTAAATTTAGAGTATGTTAACAAAGATGTAGCAAGAAGAATTGTTGACTTTATTAGTGGTGGAGTATATGCGTTAGATGGATATATCCAAAAAGTTTCAAACTCAATATTCTTAGTTGCACCATCAAACTATGAAATTACAAATGAAATGGCAAGAGAAGAAATGAAAAGCAAACTTTCTGTATCTTGGTTAAAAAATAATGGAATAAACTAATAACACTATTTTATACCTAAGGGAAGGAATGATAAATTTGATTACACCATTAGATATCGAAAATAAAAAATTTTCTAAGCAAATGATGAATGGATACAATGTAGAAGAAGTAGATGATTTTTTAGACGAATTGACATTAGATTACACAAAAAACTATAAAGAAGTAAATGAACTAAGAGATAAAGTTGAAGAATTAAATAAAAGTTTGGAACATTACAAAACAATAGAGGAAACACTTCAAAATACATTAGTAATGGCTCAATCAACAGCTGAAGATGTCAAAAAAGTAGCTAGACAGCAAGCAGACCAAATAATAAATGAAGCAAAAGGAACAGCTCAAAAACAAGCAAGTGATTTAGATAATGAAATAGTTGCAAAAAAGAAAGAATTAGAAGACGTAAAAAAACAATTTGATATATATAAAGCAAAAATGGAATCATTATTAATTTCTCAACTAGAATTATTAAAAGATATTAACAAAGATGATGCATAAATTATTTATTACAAAAGATGAAGACTATCAAAAGTGATAGTCTTATTTTTGCATTTAAAAACAATGAAATTTGTTATATAAAAATGTCATTTAAAAAACTATTACAATGATTAATGTAAAAATAACCAAACTATGTTACAAAACTATTAAATATATGTTACATTTCTATTAATACTATTGACTTTGATTGAAAAAAGAATAAAATAGTATTATCAAAGAAAGGACAATTTGAAAAATAATCAGCATCTTGCGTTGTTAAACTTCACTTAAAATTTAATCAACGTACATCTAGTACGTCTCATAAATTTTAAGCTCGTTTGCCTAGCAATATACTAATTTTTTTCAAATCGAAATAAGGAATCATGAGAATTATTGCAGGAGAAAAGCGTGGCACAAAATTATATACACTAGAAGGATTAAACACAAGACCTACGCTAGATAGAGTAAAAGAATCTCTATTTAATATTATACAATCAGAAATAAGAGATAGTATTTTTTTGGATATGTTTGCAGGAAGTGGGGCAATAGGATTAGAAGCAGTAAGTAGAGGAGCAAAAAAAGCAATACTTTGTGATAACAATAAACAAGCAATACAAATAATAAAAAAGAATATTGAAAAAACACGGGTATAAAAACAAAGTAGAACTTTATCAAATGCAATTTAATGAACTAATAGAAAATAAACTAAAAGACAAAGTAGATATTGTATATTTAGACCCACCATATAAAACAAATTACGCAATTGATGCAATCAAACTATTAATTAAAAAGGAAATCTTAAAAAGTGATAGTATAATAATAATAGAAACAGACCAAAAAGAAGAAATAAAAGAACAACTAGAAAATATAGATATTATAGATGAAAGAAAATATGGAAGAGCAAATCTTATTTTCTTAAAAAAGAAGGTTTAAGCTAAGAAAGGGGTAAAACCATGGAAATATTTACATTATTAGAAACATTGGAGGATTTATTAGAAAGAAGCAGAAATCTGCCATTCTCTTCAAAAGGAATAGTAGATAAAGATGAAATGCTTGATTTAATAAAAGAAATTAGATTAAAACTTCCAGATGAACTAAAACAAGCTAAATGGGTTAAAGAAGAAAGACAACGTATATTAGTAGAAGCTCAAAAAGAAGCAGATGGAATTGTTAAAGAAGCAGAAAATAGAATAATTGCAATGATAGATGAACATGAAATTACAAGAAAAGCATATGACCAAAAAACAGAAATTATTGAAACAGCTAATGAAATGTCAAGAGAAATTTCTAAAGGTACTAAAGAATATGCAGATAGTCTTCTTGCAAATACTGAAAATGTATTAAATGATACTTTAAATAAATTGGGAACTAATATGACAGAAGCCTTGAATTTAATGCAAATTTCTTTGGAGGATACAATTAAAACAATTCAAAATAGTAGAAAAGAGTTGAAATAGATAGCAATCAGAAGTCGGATATCAGAAGTCATAGGCTATGTGCAAGGCTTTTGGTTTCCGACTTCTCTTTGGCAAATAATTGCCTTTTGGCGTTGTTGCATTTCATTTGAAATCTAATCAACGTACAAAAAGTACGTCTCATAGATTTCAAACTCATGCGCCTAGCCAAAAAACAATTCTTTACCAAATAGTAGAGATATTAAACAAATGAATTTTTTCGAATTTAACTAAAAGAGAAGAAGGGATGGTAAAAATAGATGGCAGCAAAAAGAAAAAGAAAATATCAGAAAAGAAAAAAGACAACTTCTAAAATGGATATGGCAGTTATTATATTAATAGTTGTAAGTATCCTTTTAGCAGTTTTAATATATACAAAATCAGGAGTAGTAGGAACAAAATTAAATGAAATACTAGGAGGAATATTTGGAATAGTTCAATATATACTACCTATTGGTATTTTTGTTATAGCTATAAAAATAGCATCAAATGGAAATGAAGAATTTAAAATGAAATTAGTACAATATGGAGTGCTTTTAATAGCATTATCCATTGTATTAAGCGTGTTCCAAATATCTGGAGGAGAATTACAAACAAATGGAGAACTTTCGAGCATAATAAAAGATGCCTACTATTTAGGCTCACAAAGTAAAGGTGGAGGAGCAATAGGTGCACTTGGAGCAGTTCCGTTAGTAAACCTTTTAGGAGTTATAGGAGCAATTATATTATGCTTAGGAATAGCAGTAATATTAATAGTATTTACATTTGGAATTAACTTGTCAGAAAAAATCCAAGAAATGGCTGACAAGATGGAAGAAAAACGCGAAGAAAAATTAGAATATCGTGAACAAAGAAAAAAAGAATTAGCACAAATGGCTGAAGAAGAAAAAGAAACACCAGCACAAAGAAGAAGAAGAGAAAGACAAGAAAGATTAGCTCAAAAAGAATTAGAAAAACAGCAAAACAATCCAATGGAAAATCAAATAAAAATCAACTTTGGTGGACGAATTGTGGACAATGGAGATGAAAAACAAGGATTAAAGAAATATGACCATAGTAATGATGATTTAGAGCCATTAACAAAAGAAAGTAAAAAAGGATTATTAGCAAGAAAACAAGCTGAAAATAAACAAGAAGTAATTGAACCAGATGTTTTAGAAAACAACTTATTCAAGCAAGAAGATGAACAAAAAGAAGAAAAGAAAAGAGAAGTTTTACAATTAGAACATGCAATGACAGTTGAAGATGAACATTATGAATATCCACCAGTAGAGTTACTTAGCAAAGCAGGAAAGAAAACACTAAAAGGTGGAGCAAAAGCGTTAACAGATACTGCAACAAAACTTCAAAAAACCTTATATAGTTTTGGAGTATCTGCAAAAGTTGAAAATGTATCAGTAGGACCAGCAATAACACGTTATGAACTTAAACCAGCAGAAGGAGTTAGAGTTAGCAAAATAGCAAATCTAGCAGATGATATAGCACTAAACTTAGCAGCAGAAACAATACGTATAGAAGCACCAATACCAGGAAAACAAGCAGTAGGAATTGAAGTGCCAAACCGTGAAAAAGAAGCAGTACATCTAAGAGAAGTGCTAGATAGTGAAGAATTTAGAAAAAGTGATTCAAAACTAACAATTGCACTTGGAAAAGACGTTGCAGGAGAAATCCAATTAGCAGATATAGCAAAAATGCCACATGTATTAATTGCAGGTTCAACAGGTTCAGGAAAAAGTGTGTGCATAAACACAATAATAACAAGTATAGTTTATCATGCAAAACCAAGTGAAGTTAAATTTGTAATGGTAGACCCAAAAGTAGTTGAGTTATCAGTATATAATGGGATACCACATCTATTAATACCAGTAGTAACAGACCCAAGAAAAGCAGCAGGAGCACTTGCATGGGCAGTTCAAGAAATGGACAACAGATATAATCTATTTGCACAAAAAGGAGTAAGAGACCTAAAAGGATACAACAAAGCAATAGAAAAAGAAGAAGGAATGGGAAAACTACCACAAATAGTAATAATTATAGATGAGTTAGCAGACTTAATGATGGTAGCAAAAAATGATGTAGAAGATGCAATATGTCGTTTAGCACAAAAAGCAAGAGCTGCAGGAATGCACCTAGTAATTGCAACACAAAGACCATCAGTAGATGTAATCACAGGACTAATCAAAGCAAATATACCATCAAGAATAGCATTTGCAGTATCATCACAAGTAGACTCAAGAACAATACTAGATAGTGTAGGAGCAGAAAAGCTACTAGGAAAAGGAGATATGCTATATTTCCCATCAGGAGCGTCAAAGCCATCAAGAGTACAAGGAGCATTTGTATCAGATGACGAAGTAGAAAAAATAGTAGACTTCATAAAATCAAATGGAACAGCAACATATAGTGAAGACATATTAGAAAGCATAGAAAATAATAATAAAACAGAAAAAGAATTAACACAAGAACAAGCAGAAGATGACGAAACAGACCCATTTTTAATGGATGCAATACAAACCGTAGTAGAAACAGGACAAGCATCAACATCATTTATACAAAGAAGATTTAAAGTTGGATACGCAAGAGCAGGAAGAATAATAGACCAAATGGAAGAAAGAGGAGTAATATCTGGTTACCAAGGAAGCAAACCAAGAGAAGTATTAATGACATTAGATAAACTAAATGAACTAAAAATGGGAAGTAGTACTGCAACAGAATAGGGATTTAGGGGACGGTGTCGCATTGGGGACGTTTCTCATGCGACATTAGTTAAAAATTTAATATGCTAAGAAGCAAAAAAATAAGATGTCGCATGAGAAACGTCCCCAATGCGACACCGTTCCCTTAGAATCCCTGAACGAAAGGAGAAGTAAATTGCCAAAGAAGAATGATAAGTTATTAGATAAATTTGTCAAAAAGAACTATAACAATGAATTAGAAAAAGTGCTAGAAAAAAAGTATTTTGATGAAAATACAAAAAGCCTTCTTCTAAGTATCATGTACAAAATTGAAACAGCATATAAAGACTATGAAAAAGTAAAACAAACAGTTGAGCCAAAAGAAATATTTATTCAAAAAATAATAGATATTATAAAAACTCAATGTGATGATATAAAAGTTGTTAAATTAAAATCAAAAGAAGCAGAAATGCTAGGAAACCACACTTTTTTAGTTGAAAGAGACAAAAAAAGAATTATATGCTATCCAATTGAAAGAAAATTATTATATTGTATAGCAAAAATTGACAAACATGAAACAATAATAAAAGACAAATATTATCTAATAAACGAAACATTATCAGAATTAATAAATGTAGGAAACAACATAAACACAGTAGAACCAATGAGAGACTTCAATGGATATTCTTGGACAACTATTCCAAGAGAAATTGAGAGCATACCACATAATCTAATATATCAAAATTTAAGAATGTTAATAGGATATCAATTCTTAAATGAATGGATTGAGAATAAAGAGTTCATAATAGATTATATGGAAGAATTTGAAAATAAATTTGAAGCACTTTATGGAGAAGAAAACAAAAACAAATTTGTAAAAGAATTAATTGAATTATCAATCTTATTAGCCATCAGATTCAATTCTAAAATAAAAGATAAAATTAAAAAAGAAAAAAATGAAATAGACGAAAAATTAAAACAGATTGAAAACAATCAAGAATTTGTACAAACACAGACAAAAGAAAAGAAAAGATTAGCAGATGAAATAAAACAAATAGATGAAACATTAAATAACAAAGAATTATTACAAAAAGAATATGAAAAAAGAAATGAATTTTTACCATTAGAAAAGAAAATATTTAGTAGCAGAATATTATCACAAATGATGGCAAAAGAAAGAGAAGAAAAGATAGAAAAAATAGAAGAAATAAACAAACTTTTAAAGCCACAAGAATTTGTTAAATATAAAAAAGAATTAGAAAATAAAGAAAAATATTTAAAATATATAGATACAGAAAACCTTGAAAAAGAAATAGAAAAATATTTGTTAAAAATACAAAAAGAATTCATAAAATGCTATAACATAAAAGTCGAAAAAGCACAAACAAAACAAGAAATTATAACTTTATTATATGAAATTAGATATTATAACTTATTACCATATACACAAGAAAAAAACATATGCCAAATAAAAGAAATACAAAAAGAATTAGAAGAACTAAAGAAAAAACTATTAAAAAGAGCATATGAAATGAAGGTAACAGAGCAATTTGCAAAAAAAGATGAAATACATTATGAATTAATGAAAAATATATTTGATATCAGAGTTATAAGCTTAGAAGATTTATATATAAAAGTCATAAAAGAAAAAGAAAAATACTATATACAACTATTTGACGAAAACATCTTTGAAGAAAAAATAGAAATACAAGATAGTGAAAACTTGAGTAAAAAAGACTTAGAAATTAGACTAAACAAAAAAGTTAAAATCTTTAGATAAGTGAAAGGATGAAGTTAATGAAAATTACATTTTTAGGAGCAACAAGAACAGTTACAGGTTCAAACTTTTTAGTTGAAGCTTGTGGAAAGAAATTTTTAGTAGATTGTGGAATGTGGCAAGGAAAAGCAGAAATCGAGGAAGAAAATGCTGAAGAATTTGCATTTAATCCACAAGAAATTGATTTTATGTTATTAACACATGCACATATTGACCACTCAGGAAGAATTCCAAAACTATATAATGAAGGATTCAGAAATAAAATATATGCACATAAAGCAACATGTGACCTATGTGCTTTAATGTTACCAGATAGTGGACATATACAAGAAATGGAAAGTCAATGGAAAAATAAGAAAAGACTAAGAAAAGGCGAAAAAGAAATTCCACCAATATATACAGCAGAAGATGCAGCAAAATCACTAGAAATTTTTGAACCAGTACAATATGACCAAATTATAGAAATAACACCAGACATTCATGTTAGATTTAATGATGCAGGACACATGTTAGGTTCAAGCATTATTGAGTTGTGGACAAATGAAGATGGAAAAGAAACAAAGACAGTATTTACAGGAGACTTAGGAAATAATGATATTCCTCTATTATCTGAGCCAACTATGATAGAAAGCACAGACTATTTAGTAATGGAATCAACATATGGAAGTAGATTGCATATGAGAAATGATGAAAAAGCTCAATTGTTTTTGAACATAGTATCAGAAACTCTAGATAATGGCGGAACAGTAGTAATACCATCATTTGCAGTTGGAAGAACTCAAGAAATATTATATGAAATAAACAAATTAAAAGATGAGAACAATAATGATGAAGAATTTAAAAGAAAATATAAAACATTAATGAAAGCAAATGTATTTGTAGATAGCCCACTTGCAATTTCAGCAACAGAAGTATTTAGAGAAAACATGAATCTATTTGATGAAGAAACACAAAAGGAGATAGCTAAAGGAGATAATCCACTTGAATTTCCAGGATTAAAATTCACACAAACAGCAGATGAATCAAAAGCATTAAATGAAGACACAAGACCAAATATAATAATATCAGCAAGTGGAATGTGTGAAGTTGGAAGAATAAAACATCATTTAAAACACAATTTGTGGAATCCAAAATCAACGATATTATTTGTTGGATACCAAGCACCAGGAACATTAGGATATAACCTAGTAAATGGAGCAAAAAAGGTAAAAATCTTTGGAGAAGAAATAGCAGTAAATGCAAGAATAGAATATATTGAAGGATATTCTGGACATGCTGACCAAGAAGGATTAATGAACTTTATATATTCATTTATAAAAAAACCAGAACACATCTTTTTAGTACATGGAGAACCTGAATCACAAGATATATTAAGAGAAAAAATTGAAACAGAAACAGGTTTAGGTGTCACAGTACCAGAATTTGGAGAAACATATGACTTAAAAGATACAATTACAATGGAACACAAAATAGAAAGAAAACTTGCAACAAACATGAGAGGAGAAATAATCCAAAGACTAGAGAAGCTAAAAGAAGAAATAAAAGATATGGATACTTATGTAAGACAAGATATTGACAACAAGAACTTAAGAGATGAGGACATATTTAGAATTAATGAAAAGATTAAGGATTTAGAGAAACAAATTGTTAATGTTATAGAGGGATAGGAGATTGAAAAATAAATGGAAGAAAAGTATTTAAACGAAGCAATAATAGGAAATAAAAATATGATAGCAACACTAACTTCAAAAGGAGAATTACAAAGGCTATACTTTCCAAACAAAGACAATAGGCAATATATCAACTTTTTTCATACAGGCGTAAAAATCAATGAATCAGACTTAATATATTTACATGATGATATAAATAATGTATATAAACAATATTATGAAGCAGATACAAATATCATAAATACTGAAATCACTAACACATATTTCAACCTAACAACAGTCCAAACAGACTATGTTTTATTAAAAGAAAATGTGCTAGTTAAAAGATATGTTTTCCTAAATGAAAGCAAAATTGACTTAAATGTAAGTTTTTATATCCATTCAGAATTATTGTCAGACCAAAACAATTTAGTTGGTTGCAAAATAATAGATGGTGGAATGATGCAATATGCACATGATTTCACAGTTTCAACATTTGCAAAAGGACATGAAATAAATAAACACCAAATAAATGGAAGCTACAACACAATCAAAAGAGGAGAAATAAATGACAAAGACTATATAGGAATGTCAAAAGACAGTAGTATTTGCTATGATATAGGAACTATCAAACCACAAGAAAAGAAAGTATTAGAAATTTGCATAACAGTTGGAGAAAATAAAAACATATCAGAAATAGAAGATGAAATAGACAGAATAAAAAGAATAGACTTAAATAAAGAATATACAAATACAAAATCATATTGGAGAAAATACGTAAAAGCACATAATGGACTAGATTTAAAAGAACCAAAAAATAGCTATGATGAAAAAATCTATGAAATATATAAAAGAAGCATATTACTATTTCCATTACTAACAAACCAAGAAACAGGTGGAATTATTGCTTCACCAGAAATAGATGAAAACTTCACAAAGTGCGGAAGATACGCATATTGCTGGCCAAGAGATGCAGTATTTATAACAAGAGCACTAGACATACTAAAAATGGAAAAAGATGCAGATAAATTTTATAGAAACTTTTGTAAGAAAACACAAAGTAAAAATGGAATGTGGGAACAAAGATTCTTTACAGATGGAAAATTAGCACCATGCTGGGGATACCAAGTAGATGAAACAGCAAGTGTAATATATGGAGTATATGAACACTATAAATACACAAAATCAGAAAAATTCCTAAAAGATTGCCTTCATATGTGTGAAAAAGCAACAGACTTTCTAGAAAAATATGTTAAAGACTGGTTAGGATTAGAAGGAATAGAAGAAAGAGACAAAGATGCAGTAAAAGAAGAAATAGAAGAAGAAACAAGAGAAAGACTAGGAATGAAACATAAATATCATGTAAGTTATGATTTATGGGAAATGCATGAAGGAATCCATCTATATTCATTAGCAAGTATATATGCAGCATTTGAAAACATGATAAACATATATAAGGCATTGGGTAAAAACGTATCAGAATTTGAAAATAATAGATTAAAAGAAGAAAAAATAAACAAGACAAAGAAAAGATTAGAAAAACTACAATTAGGAATAAAAGAATATATAAACAACAATTTATATGACAAAGACAGCAACTCTTATTTAAGAAACACAGAAGATAAAAAGATGGATATTAGCATGATAGGAGCAGTTACACCATTTAATGTATTCAAACCAAAAGAAAAGAAAATAGTAAATACAGTAGAAAAAATCAACTTAACACTAAGAACATACACAGGAGGATATCAAAGATTTGAACAAGACCACTATATGAATGGAAACCCATGGCCAATAGCAAATCTTTGGATGACTCTATATTACTTAGAAACAGGAGAAAAGAGAAAAGCAAAAGAAACATTTGACTTTGTAGTAAAAACAGCAGGAAAACACAGCTTATTGGGAGAACAAATAGACAATAACACACTAAAACCATGTTGGGTACTAGGACTTGGCTGGTCACATGCGATGTTCATAATCGTACTTGAAAAATTATATGGAAAAAGTTAAAAGAATACTTGAAAAGTATTCTTTTTTGGTATAGAATGGAATTGCCCAAGAAAAAATGGGTAATAATAAATAAAAGATGAATAAACTTCATCATAAAAGGAGGAATTGCAATGTCAATTAAAATAGGTATTAACGGATTTGGAAGAATTGGAAATCTATCATTCCAAGCAGCCTTAAAAAAGGAAGGAGTAGAAGTAGTAGCAATAAATGATCCATTTATAGCAGCAGATTACATGGCATATATGACAAAATATGATACAGTACATGGAAGATTTGACGGAACAGTAGAAGAAAAAGATGGACATTTAGTAGTAAATGGAAAAGAAATAAAAGTATATAATGAAATGGATCCACACAACATCCCATGGGGAGAATTAGGAGTTGAATATGTATTAGAATGTTCAGGAGTATTTACAACAATGGAAAAAGCACAAGCACATATTGATGCAGGAGCTAAAAAAGTAATAATTAGTGCACCATCAAAAGATGCTCCAATGTTTGTTATGGGAGTTAACCATGAAACATATGATCCAAGTATGAACATAGTTTCAAATGCATCATGTACAACAAACTGTTTAGCACCACTTGCTAAAGTTATAAACGACAAATTTGGAATTAAAGAAGGATTAATGACAACAGTACATGCAACAACAGCAACACAAAAAACAGTTGATGGAGCTTCTAAAAAAGATTGGAGAGGTGGAAGAGCAGCAAGTGCAAATATCATACCATCTTCAACAGGAGCTGCAAAAGCAGTTGGAAAAGTAATTCCATCATTAAATGGAAAATTAACAGGAATGTCATTCAGAGTTCCAACAGTTGACGTATCAGTAGTTGATTTAACATGTAATCTAGAAAAACCAACAACATACGAAGAAATCTGTAAAGCAATGAAAGAAGCATCAGAAGGAAGTATGAAAGGAATTGTTGAATACGTAGATGAACCAGTTGTATCATCAGACTTTACAACAGACCCACATACATCAATATTTGATGCAACAGCAGGAATCATGCTAACAGATACATTTGTTAAATTAGTAGCTTGGTATGATAACGAATGGGGATATTCAAACAAATTAGTTGATTTAGCTTGCTATATTGCAAGCAGGGACTAGGGGACGGTCCTAAAAATCCCTGCTTTTAGGGATTTAGGGACGGACCTTGATATAAACAGAATGTAAGAATTAAAAAATTGAAAATCTTTAAAAAGAATACTTGAAAAAGTATTCTTTTTTGTATACAATATAATTAGCACAAAGGAGGAACTGTGATGAAATATTTAAAAAATAAGATAAAAGACTTTAACAGAAAAAAATATATAGAAAAAAACAAATTAAAAAAAGAAAATGGAATCACATTAGTTGCTTTAATTATTACAATAATAGTTATAATTATCATAGCAGGAATATCATTCACTTCAATAAATGGAGAAGGTGGATTAATCAAGCAAGCAAGAACAAATTCAGAAAATGTACAAAGAGAAAGTATTATAGAAAAAATAGAAGCAGATTTATTTAAAGAAAAAACAAAAACGGGAAATACACCATCTAAGGAAAAATTAAAGGAGATAATTCAGGAAAACGAATATAATGAGGGAGATTTAGGAGAAGATAGCTTTGTAACTAAAGACGGAGAATATACTATTAATTATAATGAAATTGTTGGATGGGAATAAAAAATCAAATTAAAAAACTTAAAAGAACACTTGAAAAGTGCTCTTTTTTGATATACAATGGTATTGACTTTGGAAAAAAGGTAAATACTACTAAAAAGCCTATAAAGGCAAGTATAAATGAGATAAAACAACATTTATACAAAAAGAGGAGGTTTTAATTATGAATAAAAAAACAGTAAAAGACATTGACTTAAAAGGAAAGAAGGTATTAGTACGTTGTGACTTTAATGTGCCAATGGACGAAAACAGAAATATAACAGACAACACAAGAATAGTTGCAGCATTACCAACAATAAAATACCTATTAGAGCAGAACTGTGCAATCATTTTATGCTCACATTTAGGTAGACCAAAGGGAGAATTCAAACCAGAGTTTTCATTAAAACCAGTAGCAAAAGAATTATCAAAACAATTAAATAAAGAAATAATAATGGCTGAAGATGTAATAGGAGAAGATGCAAAAACAAAAGCAGCAAACTTACAGAATGGGCAAATAATGTTATTAGAAAACGTTAGATTTCATAAAGAAGAAACAGATAATGACCCAGAATTTGCAAAAGAATTAGCAAGCATGGCAGAAATATATGTTAGTGATGCATTTGGAGCAGTTCATAGAGCACACGCATCAACAGCAGGGGTTGCAGCATATTTACCAGCAGTAGCAGGATTTTTAATTGAAAAAGAATTAAAATTCTTAGGAAAAGCAGTATCAAATCCAGAAAGACCCTTTATTGCAATTTTAGGAGGAGCAAAAGTTTCAGACAAAATAGGAGTTATAGATAGTTTACTTGAAAAAGTAGATGTATTAATGATTGGTGGAGGAATGGCATATACATTCTTTAAATCAATGGGATATGAAGTAGGAAAATCAATTTGCGAATTAGATAAATTAGATTTAGCAAAACAAGCAATGGAAAAAGCAAAGCAAAAAGGAGTAAAACTAATGCTTCCTGTTGACACAAAAATAGGAAAAGAATTTAAAGAAGATACAGAAAGTAAAACAGTAAAATACACAGAAATTCCAGCAGACTGGGAAGGATTTGACATCGGAAAAGAAACAATAAAAATGTTCTCAGATGAACTTAAAAAAGCAAAAACAGTTGTATGGAATGGACCACTAGGATTATTTGAATTCCCACAATTTGCAGTTGGAACAAATGCAATTGCAAAAGTATTATCAGAAATTGATGCGACAACAATAATTGGTGGAGGAGATTCAGCAGCAGCAGTTAAAAAGGCAGGATTAGAAGATAAAATGACACACATTTCAACTGGTGGTGGAGCATCTCTTGAATTCTTAGAAGGAAAGAAATTACCAGGAATAGAATGTTTATTAGATAAGTAGAAGGATGTTTAACATGAATGAATTTAAAAAATCATTAAGAAGTGAAAAAAAAGTAACACATGAAAGAAAAATAAAAAGCAAACCACAGACATGGCAGTTTTATAAAACATATAAAAAAGGAAAAAATGGAAACAAGATTTATCAAAAAAAAATATCAACAAAGAGTGAACTAAATCAAAATGACTACTTAGGTGGAGTCTCTTGCTTTATTATAGATGAAAATGGAAAGATACTTATTGAACAAAGAGGAAACACTAAAATTACAGCAGGAGAGATAGATTTATGCTCAGGACATATAGATAATAACGAAACACCAACACAAGCAATGATTAGGGAATATATAGAAGAATTGCATAGAGGTGATACAAATGAGCAAGAACAAGCAAGAAATGAAGCAATAAGTAATTTGAGAAAATTAGAGGAATTAGATTTAGTATTTAAAAACAAAGGAAATGAAAGAAAATTTTTTATTCAGTTTTATGCTATGAAAACAAAACTTAATAAACTAACTATTCAAAAAGAAGAAATATCAGATGTAAAATGGATTCCTATGGAAGATACATTTGAATTGATAAGACAGGGAAAAACTAAATTTCCTTATGATAAAAGATATGAAAAAATATTTAAACAAGTTAGAGAATATTATTTAGAGAAAGATAAAAACGAGATGCATAGAGAATAATATATTAATATAGGTGAGAGAAATGGTAATAACTTTATCTGGGATTACTGGAGTAGGGAAATCATATTTTAAAAAGCAGATACAAGAAAAATTGGGTATTCCTGCACAGACAATTGTAACAACAAGAGAAAAAAGAGCTGGAGAAATAGAAGGGATAGACAAAAAATTTGTAAGCAATGAAGAATTTGAAAATATGAAAGAAAAAAATGAAATTATAGTTACATTTGAAATGCTAGGATATAAATATGGATATCCAAGAATACAGATGGAGTCAGAAGAAAACAGCGTGGTAGAATTACATTATCCAATTATTTATCAACTAAAAAGAGAAGTGAAAAATACATTTTCTATTTATATGATTCCAAAAGATGTAAAAATAGCCAAACAAAAATTAAAAGAAAGAAATTTACCTGAAAATATTGAAAAAGATAGATTGAAAGAGATTGAAGAACATATTAAAAATTTCAATTCAAATACAGATTTAAGAAATCAGTTTGATTATATTTTTTATAATGATTATACAGAAAAATCGGTTGATGAATTAATAGAAGTAATAAAAAATAAATGTATTGAAAGAGTTGTAATATAAAAGTGAGGAAAGTAAATGGAATTATTAGATATTGTAGATGAAAACAATAACTTAATAGGAAAAACAGAAGAAAGAAGCATAGTGCATGAAAAAGGTTTATGGCATAGACATGTAGGTGCTTGGATAATGAATGAAAAGGGTGAAATACTATTTCAAAAATCTGCAAGTTGTAAACCGGAAAATAGAAGCAAATGGTATAAAACAGGAGGACATGTGGATTCAGGAGAAACACCGTTAGAAGCAATACAAAGAGAAGCAAAAGAAGAAATAGGTGTTGTAATTCCAGCTGAAAATTGGGAATTAATATCTATAGAAAAATCAGAAAAACAAGACAATAGCAACCATCACTTTACTTATAGCTTCTTTACAAAAGTAAAATATAATATAGAAGACTATAACATGCAAAAAGAAGAAGTAGCTGATTTGAAATATATGACAATTGAAGAAATGCAAGAAAAAAGAGAAAATCAAGATGAGAATTATACTTTTATTTATTGGAATGATTTTGATAAAATATTAGAAATTCTAAAAGAAAAAAGAAAAGAAAGGAGAAATTTATGAGAAGAAAGGTAATTGCAGGAAATTGGAAGATGAACATGCTTCCAAACGAGACAATTCAATTTATTGAAGATTTAGCACCATTAGTAAAAGACACAGAACATGAAGTTATTTTATGTGTGCCATATACAGACTTATTTTATGCCCTATTAACAGCACAAAACACAAATATTAAAATTGGAGCTCAAAATATGCACTTTGCAGAAAGTGGAGCATATACAGGAGAAGTTTCAGGAAAAATGTTAAAATCTATTAATGTTGAATATGTTATTATAGGACATTCAGAAAGAAGACAATATTTTAATGAAACAGATGAAACAGTTAATAAAAAAGTAAAAGCAGCTTTTGAAAATGGATTAAAACCAATTGTATGTGTTGGTGAAACTCTAGAGCAAAGAGAAGCAGGAAAAGTAGAAGAAATAATCACAAACCAAACTAAACTAGCACTAGAAGGATTAACTAATGAGCAGGTTGAAAATACTATTATTGCATATGAACCTATTTGGGCAATTGGAACAGGAAAAACAGCAACAAAGGAAGATGCTAATGATGCAGTTAAGGCTATTAGAAAGAAAATTGCTGAAATCTATGGACAAAATGTGGCTGATGGAGTTATAATACAATATGGCGGAAGTGTTAAGAGTTCAAATGCAAGCGAGTTATTTTCTATGTCTGATATAGATGGAGCTCTTGTTGGAGGAGCAAGTTTAAAGGTTGACGAATTTCAGAAAATAATTAAATTTGAACAATAATTTTTAGTAAAGGAAGGATAAAATAATGAAAGATAAACTAACAATGCTAATGATATTGGATGGATTTGGTGACAACCAAAACAAAGATGGAAATGCAATAAAATTAGCAAACACACCTAATATTGATAAACTAATGAAAAAATATCCAAACACAGATATATTTACAAGTGGACTAGCAGTAGGATTACCAGAAGGACAAATGGGAAATTCAGAAGTAGGACACACAAACATAGGAGCAGGAAGAATTGTATATCAAGAATTAACAAGGATAACAAAATCAATAGAGGATGGAGATTTCTTTTCAAATCCTGAATTTATAGCAGCAATTGAAAATTGTAAAAAATACAATTCAAAATTGCACATCTTAGGTTTAGTATCAGATGGTGGAGTTCATAGCCACAATAGACATTTATATGGTTTATTAGAAATGGCAAAAAGAAGAGATTTTGAAGATGTATATGTACATTGCTTCTTAGATGGAAGAGACACACCACCAGCATCAGCAGAAGGATATATAGTTAAATTACAAGAAAAAATGGAAGAAAAACAAGTTGGAAAAATAGCAAGTATTTCAGGAAGATTCTATGCTATGGATAGAGATAAAAGATGGCAAAGAATCCAAAAATGCTATAATGCAATGGTAAATGGAGAAGGAAACAAAGCAGGAAGCACAGTAAAAGCAATAGAAGATTCATATCAAAAAGAAGTATTTGATGAATTTGTTGAACCAACAGTAATTTGCAATGGTGAAGAACCAGTAGCAACAATAGGAAAACATGATAGTATAATATTCTTTAACTTCAGACCAGATAGAGCAAGAGAAATTACAAGAACATTAGTAGACCCAGAATTCAACGAATTTGAAACTAAAAAAGATTTAGATTTATACTTTGTATGTTTCACAAATTATGATGAAACAATGCCAAATGTACACATCGCATTCAAGAAAGAACCACTACACAACACATTTGGAGAATATATAAGTAAATTAGGATATACACAATTAAGAATTGCTGAAACAGAAAAATATGCACATGTTACATTCTTCTTTAATGGAGGAGAAGAAAAACAATATCCAGGAGAAGACAGAAT
>CALXJZ010000010.1 GCA_944388745.1 uncultured Clostridia bacterium | reverse complement strand
GGAACACCAGGAGATAGGATGGAAAATCAAGTACCAGAAGAGATAAAGCATAAAAGATTTGATAGATTAAAAGAATTAGTTGAAAGTCAAATAGAAGAAAATAATCAAAAATATGTCGGAACAATACAAAAAGTTTTAGTTGAAGGTGAAAGCAAAAATAATCAAGAATTATTAACTGGAAGAACTGATAGTAACAAAGTTGTAATTTTTGAAGGTAATAAAAACCTTATTGGTGAAATGACTGACTTAAAAATTGTTTCAGAACATATGTGGTATTTAAAAGGTGAAGTAATTGAAAAATAATTTATGAAAGGAACAAATGAAATTATGAGTACGAATGAAGTTAAAGAAGAAAATGTAAAAACAATCGTAAAATTAGGAATAGATGTAAAAGACATAGCAGATATATATTTAAAAGTAGCAACAAAAGGACATGACATATCAAAACAAAAATTTATTGAACAACTAACAGAAATATTTAAATTTTTTCAATCAAGAAATAAAGGATTAGAAGAAACACAAGAAGTTATTTATAAAGATGATGTACTTAATATGATTATGAAAAATAGAAATATGATAAATCTTAATGTAAATAAAAAAATCAAAGCAATATGTGAAAAGTTTGATTCATATTATTTTATGACACAAGAGGAAACAAATAAGTTAATTAAATCTAATCCAAAAATATTTAATATAAACATGCTTGATTTAGAAATATATTCAACAGTGCTATCAGATTATGCAGTTGAAATTGATAATAGTATTGTTAATTTATTTGAATATGTACTAAAAAAACAAAGTGAGTTATTAAGTCAAAATGTAAATGTTATATATTCAAGATTGAAATATTTAGAAGAATGTAAAGGTACAAAGAAATTAAGTTTGGAAGATGTTTCAAATTTAGGAAATGTAAAGTTTATGGTGGATAAAAAAGAAGTACAAGATGAAATTTTAAAAAAATATGATAATTTACCAGAATATAATGGGGAGAGTTTAGTGGAATTTAAAGAAAAACTTAGAAACATTGAAAAATAAAAGTGGCGTCCCTTTTATGACCAAAAATGGTCAGTCCGAACCTGAACTGACCAAGGAAAGGAATGAAGAAATTAATGGCAGAAAAAAATGAATTTTCACCTATGATGCAAAGATATCTTGAAACAAAAGAACAATATAAAGATTGCATATTATTCTACCGTTTAGGTGACTTTTATGAAATGTTCTTTGATGATGCGATACTTGCTGCAAGAGAGTTAGAAATAACTTTAACAGGAAAAGATTGTGGACAAGAAGAAAGAGCTCCAATGGCAGGAGTTCCGCATCATGCGGCAGAAATGTATATTGCAAAACTAGTTGCTAAAGGATATAAAGTTGCAATTTGTGAACAGTTAGAAGACCCTAAAAAGACAAAAGGTATTGTAAAAAGGGGAGTTATTAGAGTTGTGACTCCAGGAACTATTGTAGAAAGTAATATGCTTGAAGAAAGAAAAAATAATTATATAATGTCTATTTTTAAATCTGGTATTTATTATGGAATTAGTGTATGTGATATATCAACAGGAGAATTTTATTCAGCTGAAATTAAAGATAACTATAATTTCCCAATGTTATTAGATGAAATTGCGAGATATACTCCATCAGAGTTAGTAATTAATTCAATGATGGGAGATTGTACTGATGAGATAAATAAAATAAAAGAAAGATTTGAGAACATATATATTACGCATTTTAATGATGAATTTTTCAAATATACTATTGATACACTATCACTTAGATTTAATATCCTAGATAACAAAAATAACAGAGTAGAAGATTTAGAACAATATACCTTAGCAGTTCCTTCCATAAATGCTTTAATAGAGTATATAGAGCAAACTCAAAAAACTAGTTTAGACCATATAAATAAAATCAAGATATATAAATTATCAAGATATATGGCATTAGATATAAATGCAAGAAGAAATCTTGAAATTACTGAAAAGATGAGGGATAAATCTAAAAAAGGTACACTTTTATGGGTTTTGGATAAAACGGCAACATCTATGGGAGGAAGAATGCTTAGAAGATGGCTAAGTGACCCATTAATTGATGTTACAGAGATAAATAGAAGGTTAAATGCAGTAAAAGAATTAAAAGATGATGTTATTCTAAGAGGAGATATAATAGACAATTTAAAAAAGGTTTATGATATTGAAAGATTATCTGGAAAAATGGCTTATGGAAATGCCAATGCAAGAGATATGATTACATTGAAAAATTCTTTATATAAATTACCAGAAGTAAAACAGGTTTTAAGTAAATGTAAATCTGATATGCTAAAGGATTTATATGAGAATTTAGATGAATTACAGGATATGTATCAATTAATTGATAAGGCTATTGTTGAAGAGCCACCTATGAGTATTACAGATGGGGGAATTATAAAACTTGGATATGATGAAGAAATTGATAAACTAAAAACTGCACAAACTGAAGGAAAGAATTGGTTAATTCAATTAGAAGCAGACGAAAGAGAAAAAACAGGAATTAAAAATCTAAAAGTTGGATTTAATAAAGTGTTTGGATATTTTATTGAAGTAACAAAATCAAACTTAAGTCAAGTGCCAGAAAGATATATTCGTAAACAAACATTAACAAATGCTGAAAGATATATTACAGAAGAATTAAAGAATTTGGAAAATCAAATTTTAGGTGCAGAAGAAAAAGTTACTAGCTTAGAGTACGAAGCATTTACGAAGATTAGAGAAGAAATAGCAAAAAATATTAGAAGGTTACAAAAGACAAGTGAAGTAGTTGCGACATTGGATGTTCTAGAATCTTTTGCGCAAGTTGCAGAAGATATGAATTATTGTATGCCTGAAGTTAATTCATATGGTACAATAGATATAAAAGAAGGAAGACATCCAGTAATTGAAAAAATATTAGGAGCAGGTGGATTTGTTGAAAATGATACATATCTTGATGAAGGAGACAATAGATTAGCAGTAATAACTGGACCTAATATGGCAGGTAAATCAACATATATGAGACAAGTGGCATTAATTACATTAATGGCACAAGTAGGAAGTTTTGTACCAGCAACATCAGCAAAAATTGGAGTAGTAGATAAAATCTTTACAAGAGTTGGAGCATCAGATGATTTGAGTATGGGACAAAGTACTTTTATGGTTGAGATGATGGAAGTTGCAGCAATTCTTAAAGAAGCAACTAAAAATAGTTTAGTAATATTAGATGAAATAGGGAGAGGAACTTCTACATATGATGGACTTTCAATCGCTTGGGCTGTTGCAGAATATATAGCAGACAAAGAAAAATGTGGAGCTAAAACATTATTTGCAACCCACTATCATGAATTAACTGAACTAGAAGAAAAGCTAGATGGTGTTAAAAACTATTCTATTGCAGTAAAAGAAAAAGGAGAAGATATAATCTTTTTGAGAAAGATTGTAAGAGGAGGAACAGATGAAAGTTATGGAATACATGTTGCAAGATTAGCAGGTGTTCCAAAAGCTGTCACACAAAAGGCTAATGAGATATTACGTTCATTAGAGAGAAAAAATATTTTAACAGGAAAGAAACAGGAAAAACAAGATAAAAAGCAGGTTGAAGGCCAGTTTGATTTGTACAATTACAAATTGGCAGAAATTGCCCATGAGGTTGATAAAATTAATTTGAATGAATTAACACCAATTGATGCTTTGAATACACTAGTGAAAATCAAAGAAAAGTTAAAATAGGGATGTGCCCCAAATTGTTTCATTTTGAAACGAAAGGAACAGATCTAAAACATTAAATATAAGGAAAGGAAGTCTTGAAATGGGAAAAGAAAGTTCAAAAAATTTTAGAGATAGGATTAGAAAAAGTGCAGAAGTTCATTTGGAAGGAAAAGATGGTACAAGAAAAAGAAGCGAAAGCGAAATTTTAGCTATGTATTACAGTGAGCAGGATATAGAAAGAGCAGAAAAGAGAATAGAAAAAAGAATAGCCAAAAATAAGAGGCAATATGAAAGACAAGGTAAAAGATATCCAGGAGCAGAAACATCTCATAGAAATTATTTTTATGTTAGAGTTATTCCAGAAATTGGTGGGACAAATTATCTTGGAATAACAGAGGACGATTATAAAAATCCTAAATGCATAGGATATAAGGCAAAGATGATGGTATCATCAGTTGATTTAGCAAATGGAGATCCTCGTCAAATTCAAGTAGAGCATCATGGGGATTATACAGATGAGGAGAAGAGAATACTAGAGGTTAAAAGACAAAATAGAGAACGAAATAGAAGAGCAGAGAAAAACTTAGAAGAGATGCAGGAAATTTTTAAAGATGATGATAGCGAAAGATACTGATGTATTAAGAAAAGGATAAAGTTAAAAATGAATTTTGAGTATTTAAATGAAATGATTGAATATATAGAAAAAAATCTAACAGAAGAAATAAATTATAACAAACTAGCAAAAATTGTTAGAGTTTCTGAATATTCTTTGCAAAGAATATTTATGTTTTTAACTAATATGTCAATAGCAGAGTATATTAGAAAAAGGAGATTAAGTAAAGCATTTGAAGAATTAAAAAAAAGCAATATAAAAATTATTGATTTAGCAGTAAAATATGGTTATGATTCTTCAATATCGTTTTCAAGAGCATTTAAGAATATGTTTGGAATAACTCCAAGAGAATGTAAAAAAAGTAAGGAAGAATACAAAATCTTCCCAATAATAAAATTTAATAACAATAACAACTTATGTAAAGAACTAAACTATGAAATAAAAGAAATAGATGAAACAGTAATATACTGCGTAAAAACTAGTGCTAATACTCATGAAGATTTATTATACAATATAAGAAAATTATATTCTGAAATTCAAAAAAGTGAATTGTATAAAAAAATTAATGAAGTGGGAATGTATGGAATATCATTATATGATGAAGGTAATTACTATTATTATGTAGGAAGTAAAGAAAAATACAAAAATACAGAAAAATTTGTGATACCTAAAGGGAACTATGTAGTATTTAGTGTTAATTCGAGAGAACAAAAGAATATAGTAGAAACACAAAAAAGGATATATACGCAATGGTTACCTTCTACTAACTATATAGTAGATGAAAATTTTAATATGGAATTGTATGTAGGTAATAACTGTTACTTATATATGTTAATAAAAAACAAACAAAACTAGTTTTAGTTATGTTTGTTTTTTATTTTATTCTTATGATAAAATTAACATAAAGTTATTAAAGCTGCTCGCAAACAAAATTGTTAAGGAGGTATTGATTATGCTAATTATAATTGCTGCAATCGTAGTGGTGTATTTCTTGGTTTTATATTTTAAAACTGAAGGTGGAAAATATTATCTCTATGAAGATAGCTTATACTATGAAGAATATGAAAAAGAATTACAAGATATCAGAGAAAAATCTGGAAAAGTAAGTTGTGATGACTATTGTAATGTATATGAAAAATATGTACAAAAAGAAAAAAAAACATTATCGGATTCTAATAATATTACTTGTTTTTTTAGGCCTAATTTTCTTGTTGTTTACATTGTTTGGTACTTATGAAGAAATTGAAATTACTAAATATGAATTAGTTGCGATTCAAGATGAAGAATTACCGGAGGATAAATATTATATATGTGAATACGTAAATAAAGAAAATTCATATATGTTTTATTATAAGAGAGAAAATAACATTGAAAATCTCAATATTGTTGCCGGTAAAGATAATCTTATAAAAGAATACGTAAATTGCAATCCATATGTAATTGAGCAAAAAAAAGTAAAAAAAACAAGATTAGGTACATTACAAAAAATCTTATTTTTCAAACCAGAAAACCAACTAGTAGAAGCAAATTATAAATTTTATATACTAGAAGATAGTATTTTAAAACCTTTTGAGTAGCATATTATTAAAGGTGTCTAAATAGACACCTTTGTAGATGAGAATTTAGAAATATATAAGGTTATTAACTAAAAGAAATAATTTTTATTAAAACTGAAAGCTTGTAACGAAAATCTAAAAAATCCATAAAATATATAAAAATGGAAGGAGAATATATTTTATGGATTATGAATTAATGATGAATGGAAATGTGAAAATAGGTCAAAAAGCACCTGATTTTCATGCAATAACAACATTTGGAGAAATTAGTTTAGATGGTTACAAAGGTAAATGGCTCGTATTATTTTCTCATCCAGGAGACTTTACTCCAGTTTGCACAACAGAAATGATAGCGTTCACAAGAGCACATACATATTTTAAGCAACTAAATACAGAGTTATTGGGATTAAGTGTTGATAGCAATCCATCACATTTAGCTTGGATTTATGACATTTATTGTAGAACTGGAATAAAAGTATCATTTCCAATAATTGCTGATAGAAATGGAGAAATAGCAAGAAAATATGGTATGATATCAAATGATATTAGCAACACAGAAACTGTTAGAAATGTATTTATTATTGACGATAAGGAAATAATAAGAACAATACTTGTTTACCCTATGAATGTAGGACGTTTTATACCAGAAATAATAAGAATTGTTCAAGCATTACAAATGGCTGATTGCATGAATTCTTCAACTGCTGCAAATTGGATGCCTAACCAACCTGTGATTCAATCAATTCCAAAAACATTTGAACAGTTAGAAGAAAGAAATGAACAAATAGAAGAGAATAGAAATGGTATAAGCTGGTACTTGAGTTTTAAAGAACCCAATAAAAAATGTATTAATTCGAAACAAGAATGTTAAAAATATTAATTTGATTTTGTAAACATTTAAATTTTTCATTAGATATTGAATAATTTTAATTTCAAATTCACATACTAATATTATTAGAAAATAGAAAAAATTATACGTATGTGGAGGTAACTCATGGAAGGAAATCAAAAAATACATTGTACAGTTGGGCATGTAAATACAATGAGAAAAATCAAAATTTATGCAAATTACAAGCAATTCAAGTAGAACCAACAAAAAATTGTGATACAAAACAAGCAGATGAATCAATGTGTTCAAGTTATATTTATGAAAAAAGTAACCAATAAGGTATAAAAAATGAGAAGGATTAAATTTTCTTCTCATTTTTCTTGACATATAAGAAAAATAGAAATAGAATAGGGTCAGAAGGGATTAGGGGCCGGTCCTTAAATCCCTCAAGAAAGAAAGGAATGATAATATGTTAGTTACAACAAAGGAAATGTTTGAAAAATCAATGAAAGAGGGATTTGCAATAGGTGCATTTAATGTAAACAATATGGAAATAATACAAGCAATAGTAGATGCAGCAGCTGAAAGTAAGTCTCCCGTTATATTACAAGCATCTTCAAGTGCAATAAAATATGCAAGAGTAGGATATTTAATGAAAATGGTAGAAGCAGCAGTAGAGGAACATCCAGAAGTTCCAGTTGCAATTCATTTAGACCATGGACCAGACTTTGAAACAGCTAAAATGTGTATAGATGCAGGATTTACATCTGTTATGATTGATGGTTCAAAATATGATTTTGAAGAAAATGTGGCATTAACAAAGCAAGTTGTAGATTATGCTCATTCAAAAGGAGTTGTAGTGGAAGCTGAACTTGGAAAATTAGCTGGAATTGAAGATGATGTTAATGTAGAAGCAAAAGATGCAATGTATACAGACCCAGCTCAAGCAGAAGAATTTGTTAGAAGAACAGGTTGTGATTCTTTAGCAATAGCTATCGGAACAAGTCATGGAGCATATAAATTTAAAGGAGAAGCAAAATTAAGATTTGATATTTTAAAACAAATAAAAGAAAGAATACCAAATACACCAATAGTATTACATGGAGCTTCAACAGTTATTCCAGAATTAGTAAAAATGTGCAATAAGTATGGTGGAGATATACCAGGTGCAAAAGGTGTACCAGATGAAATTTTACATGAAGCAAGTATTTCTGGAGTATCAAAAATTAATGTAGATACAGATTTACGTTTAGCTATGACAGCTGCAATTAGAAAAGAATTTAGTGAAGAACCAAATGTATTTGATCCAAGAAAATATTTAGGACCTGCAAGAGATTTAATTAAAGAAACAGTTGAACATAAAATGAAAGATGTTTTTGGTTCTAGTAATAAAATTTAAAAGAAGAGGGATTAGGGGATGGGTGTCGCATTGGGGACGTTTCTCATGCGACATTTATTATATAAATTTTATGATAATATTTCTATAATTCAAAAATGTCGCATGAGAAACGTCCCCAATGCGACACCCGTCCCCTTAATACCTGTTTTTTATAGCATGTTGAATTCTTCGCCCAGCATCTTTTTTAGCCAAATCTTGTCTTTTATCATACAATTTTTTTCCTTTACCTATACCAAGTTCTAGCTTAACAAAACTACCTTTAAAATATAGAGAAATAGGGACAAGACTATAACCTTTTTGTTTGGTTAATCCTATTAATTTATTAATTTCTTTTTTATTTAATAAAAGTTTTCTATTTCTTAAAGGATCTTTATTGAATATATTTCCTTGTTCATAAGGACTTATATGCATACCAACAACAAACACTTCTCCATTTTTTATAATTGCATAGCAGTCTTTCATATTGACTTTTCCGCTTCTAATTGATTTAATTTCAGTACCAGATAAAACAATTCCAGCTTCTAATTTGTTTTCGATTGTATAGTTGTGATATGCAGTTGGATTTTTAGCAATTAACTTTGTGTTCATAATAGTAACCTCTCTTATAATATAAATTTTAGAATATTATATCATAAGATAAAAGAATAGTAAAAGAAAAAACTCTGTTTAATACAGAATTTTTTCCGATTGATAAAAGTAATCATTTAATTAATCTTTATCATCATAATTAGAAGAACGCATTTGCATTGAATAATACCATACTAACGCAATAATAGCAATAGCTGCAATTCCTATAATAAGCCAAGTCCACATAGTTGCATTCATACCCATTAGAGTAGAACCTTCTGCATTAGTTCTAGTAGCATTATAAGTTGAAGTACTTGATGTTACTCTATTATTTGTTGTATTTCTTGTAGTATTATGTTCGCCATTAGTATTCATTGTATTTGTTGCATTTTCCATTTTATTTTCTACAGAATTAGTAGCATCTTTGGCAGCGTTAGTAACATCTTTAGCAGCATCTTCAACTGCATTTTCAGCACCACCAACTACATTTCTAACACCTTCTACTGCATCATTTGCCATATCATTTGCAAAACATACACTAAAAGAGAATATAGCTGCAATAAGAATACTTAAAACAATTGCTAATTTCTTATACATAATAAAATCCTCCTATAAAAAATTATATTGCATATTAAATGAAATACTAATATTAGTATGAAATATCAAATTAAAAATATACATGAAAAAAATGTTAGAAAAAGGAGAAAAAATTCTTATACAATAAAAAAACCAGTTCAAAACTGGTTTTTAAATAATAATAAAAATTTTCAAATTTGTGACTTCTTAATTAATAATAAATTTTGAAATTTTCTTTAATTATTATCTTTTTAATCTAATTAAAATAGCAATTGCAAGTAATATTAATAACACGCCAATAACAATTATTAAAATATTAAGAATGTCTGAAATTTCTAATTCATTTGTAGAAGTTGAAGTTGTGCTAGTAACATTTGCTGAACTGCTACCACTTGAAGTAGAGTTATTAGAAGAATAAGCAGAGTTACTATTAGAACTATAAGAACTTGAATTATTTGAATTACTAGAAGTATTAGTTGTATTAGTGCTGTTATAATTTAAATCATCGTCAGTATTAGAATAATTTTCAGTTGTACTATTGGCTGTTAAATCAGTAGAAGTGTCAGTATTATCAACTAAATTCAAATCAACAGCATAACAAAAATTATACATAAAAACAAACAAAAATATCCCCATTAAAATAATTACTTTTTTAAATTGCAACATAATTATTACCTCCATCATTTGTTAAGTATTATATCCATAACATTTTAATTTACTTATATAATAATAACAAAACAAAAATAAAATGTCTAGTAATTATTAAAAAAATATTAAAAAAGTGACAAATATGAAAAAAAGTGGTAAAATGTAAGAAGAGTGATTTTAATAATAAATATAATTCAATAAAATTATTTAATGCAATAACAATTTGAAAATAAAAAGGAAAGAAAAATGGGAGAGATTATGGTTAGAAAAACTACTAAAGAAAAAATAATAGACTATATCGCATATTTTTTTATCTACTCATTTTTAGGATGGATAATAGAAACAATATATGCATTCATAATTCATGGTACCTTTGTAAAAAGAGGCTTTCTATTTGGGCCAATTTGCCCAATTTACGGATTTGGGGCAGTTATTCTATTGTTGACTACTAAGAAAATGTATGGAAAACCATTTCAAAAATTTTTAATAGCAACTATTTTATTTACTGTATTTGAATATTTTGTTTCACTAATATTTGAAGAAATTTTTGGACTAAGATGGTGGGATTATTCAAATGACTTTTTAAATATTCAAGGTAGAGTAAGTCTAATGTATACTATATTTTGGGGATTAATTGGTTTGATTTTATTAGAAAAATTGCATCCTTTAATTGAAGATTTTATTCAAAAAGTAGAAATTAAAATAAAAACTAATGTAAAAGTAATAATAGTATATGTACTAATTGGAATTTTAATACTAGATTTTATTTTATCTAGTTTAAAATATTTAAATATTTTTTAATGAATTTAAGCTATAAAAATATTTTCTTTATAGTTCAAAACATTTTAAGATAAAAAATGTAATTAAAATGTGAAATTTGAAAGGAGAGAAAAGGATGAATAATATTACATCTTATTTATTCAAAACAAATGCAATTAGATTTTGCGAAGAAAACAAACCATTTTGGTATACATCAGGAAAAATTGGACCCTATTTTATAAATACACATTTCGTGTATGGAAGTGAAAAAGATGCTGTAGAGTTACTAAACTATATTGATGAGCTATTGGCAGATAAAATGACTTTACCTAAAAAAGTATTTGAAAAAGTATCTAAACAATATCAAGAAAATGAAATTTATAAAAATGTAATTGACATTATGAAAAAATATATAGAAGAAAACATTAATATTAACGAAATTGATTATATTTCAGGTGGGGAAAGAAGAGATTGGTTCTTCTCAAATATATTAGCATATTTATTTAAAAAAACACATATTTCAATATACAAAGACTTGACAACAGTTGTAAGTGATTATAATTTTGAAAATACTAACAAAGTAGAAAATATAGAAGGTAAGAAAGTATTACATATAGCAGATTTAATTACAGTAGCATCAAGTTATATAAGAGCTTGGATACCAGCAATTGAAAATTTAGGTGGTAAGATTGTTGTATCTTGCTCTGTTGTTGACCGTATGCAAGGTGGAAAAGAGAAAATAGAAGAAAAAGGTATAAAATCTTTATCATTAGTTCAAGTTGATAATTCTTTATTTAAAGAAGCCCTAGAACTAGGTATTATAAATGAGAATCAAGAAAAAATGTTAGAAAAGTTCTTTGAAAATCCAGATAAAACGATGAGGTATTTTCTAGTAAAACATCCTGAATTTTTGGAAGATGCACTTAACTCTGATGAAAAAACTAAAAAGAGAGCAAAACTTTTAGTAGAACAAGATTTGTATAATTTAAAAGATTGATTATTTGGAAATTTGGGATGAAGAAAAATTATAAAAGCTAATTTTCATAAAATAGAAAACTATTTTGTATAATTTTTTTATCATGAAATATAAATTTTGCAAATTTTTACAAACCATCTAGTATAATTTTCCTAAACTTTTTACAATATTCATTTACTGTACTGTAAAGGAGGATGATATACGATGGTTTTTTCTAGATATCTCTACTCAAAAGTAGTAGGGGCAAGGACAAAATTTATCTCTTTAGTATTAGAGAGAAATGAGCTTGATTTCCTAAAAGAAAATGGAATCGAGCACTATGAAAAAGAGGGAAGATATATCGTCAATTGTGACGAGTTAAAATCACGTTTTTGTCACTGTTAATTAACGATTCTACAGTAAATGAAAATTGCTATATCATATTATGATAAGCAAGATGAAAAGTATATATTAATATCGCTATTTGAAATGTTTTTCTAAAGAAAACAAGGCAAATAGCGATTTTTGTAATTGCATAAAGATAATAATTTTATAATAAGTTTTCTAATTCTTTTATTTTATCACGCAGTTCTGCAGCCTTTTCAAATTCCATTTGACTTGCATATGCAAGCATTTCTTCAGTAAGTTTATTGATAGTTTCTTTAATATCATCAGTTTTTTCTAGTTTAAATTCAACACCAATATCTTCAACATTTGTTACTTTAATAGTATCACGAACAGATTTGTTAATAGTTTTTGGTGTGATATTATGTTCTTTATTGTATTCTTGTTGGATTTTTCTTCTACGATTTGTTTCAGAAATTGCTTTTTCCATGCTATCAGTCAATTCATCTGCATACATAATAACAGTACCATCAGTATTTCTTGCAGCACGTCCGATAGTTTGTATTAAAGACCTTTCTGAACGTAAAAATCCTTCTTTATCAGCATCTAATATTGCAACTAATGATACTTCTGGAATATCTAGACCTTCTCTTAAAAGGTTGATTCCAACTAAAACATCAAATTCACCTAAACGTAAATTTCTTATAATTTCCATTCTTTCCAATGCTTTTGTTTCAGAATGCATATATGTTACTTTTACATCTAAACTTTTTAAATATTCAGTTAAATCTTCTGCCATTTTCTTAGTTAAAGTTGTTACTAAGACACGTTCTTTTTTCTCAACTCTTAATCTGATTTGTTCTAATAAATCATCAATTTGATTTGCAACAGGTTTAACTTCTATTTTAGGGTCCAGAAGACCAGTTGGTCTAATAATTTGTTCAACAACATTATTGCCTGAATGTTCTTTTTCATAATCTGCAGGTGTGGCACTAACAAAAACAACTTGATTTAGTTTTTGCTCAAATTCTTCGAATTTTAAAGGTCTATTGTCATATGCAGAAGGTAGACGGAAACCATAGTCTATTAAAGATTTTTTTCTAGCATGGTCACCATTATACATTGCTCTAACTTGAGGAATTGTTGCATGTGACTCATCAATAAATAAAAGAAAATCATCTGGAAAATAGTCAAATAAGGTATAAGGAGGACTTCCTTCAGGTCTTCCACTGATATGTCTTGAATAGTTTTCAATACCAGAACAAAATCCAGTTTCTTTCATCATTTCCATATCAAAATTTGTTCTTTCTTCAATTCTTTGAGCTTCGATTAATTTGTTTTGTGATTTGAAATATTTTACTCGTTCTTCCATTTCTTGTTCAATTGTAACTAAAGCTCTTTCCATTTTCTCTTTTGTTGTAACATAATGAGAGGCAGGGGAGATTAGTATATGTTTTCTTGAGCCAATAGGTTTTCCTGTTAAAGGATTTATTTCTGTTATTTTTTCTATTTCGTCACCCCAGAATTCAACTCTAACAGCAGATTCTGATTGGTCAGATGGATAAATTTCTACAATATCACCTTTTGCTCTAAAAGTGCCTCTTTTAAAATCAATTTCATTTCTTGTATACTGCATAGTTATTAATTTTTTTAACACAGCATCTCTTGATTTATTCATGCCAGGTCTTAATGAGAGCATCATTTCTTGGTAATCAACAGGGTCTCCTAAACCATAGATACATGAAACAGATGCTACGATAATTACGTCTTTAGTTTCAAATAGTGATAGTGTAGCAGAATGTCTTAATTTATCTATTTCGTCATTTACAGATGAGTCTTTTTCAATATATGTGTCAGAAGAGGGAATATAGCTTTCTGGTTGGTAATAGTCATAATACGATACAAAATATTCAACATTATTTTCTGGAAAGAACTCTTTGAATTCGCTGTATAATTGTCCAGCAAGTGTTTTGTTGTGTGCTAATACAAGTGTTGGTTTTTGTACTTGTTGAATTACATTTGCCATTGTAAAGGTTTTTCCTGAACCTGTTACTCCAAGTAATGTTTGGAATTTTTTTCCTTCTTCTATTCCTTTTGATAAGTATTCTATTGCTTTTGGTTGGTCTCCTGTTGGTTTGTATTCTGAATGTAATTTGAACATGATTTTCCTCCTATGAAAAAATTATCTATTTGTAAATTCGGAATTTTCGAATTTAGTTGTGCTTATCTAATTCTTTAAGCATGATATTTATATCATTATTAATATCTGTAAAAATTACTTTTTTACCTTGATTAATTAAAAGCATAAGTTTATTAAATTTAATTTTTATTTCTTTTTCGATGCTAGATATTACTTTAGCTTCTTTTCCATTTACAATATGAACATGGTCTACATATTTTTCTATTGTTGGAAACATATTTTGTAATAGAAAAACAGAATATTTGCCTAAGAATTTCTTAATTAATATTGTATCACAATTTCCGTATTTAGATATCTTTTTATCTCTTATTTTTTTATATTTTTCTATCTTACTACTCATAGGTATGAACCATAAAATATTGTTTTGAGTATTTTTTATACAAAAATATGTAGGTCTAGCTTTTCCACTTTCATGGTTTTTCATAAGTGTAGGGTCTTTAACAATTTCAAAATATTCATCTTTGATATGGTAAACATATCCTTGTTTTATATTCATTTTATACCTCCTAAAAAAGAAGTAATCTCCCTTATTTTTCAACAAGGGAGATTATTTTCTAATGGGATAATTTATCAGTCGCACCACCCAAGAGCGACACTATTTGTCTAATGGGATAATTTATTAGTCGCACCACCCAAGAGCGACACTATTTTCTTGCTATACTTATTATAAAGCATAATGCTAAATATGTCAACAAGTATAGTTATATTTTATTATATGTGTATGTGATATTTTTATACTAATATTCCCTTGATTATATCCTAATAGTATGCTTGTATTTTGAGCATACTGAATTTTTATAAAGTTATTATTGTAAAGCCAGCTTGTTATAATTTTAATCAAGCAATCTTATATATAAAAATATACTACAGAGTATATTGAAATGCAATACATTTTGTAAAAATAAATTAAATAATATTGAAAATAATTAAACAAAATGATAATATAAGAAAAAATGATAGGAGGATTTAGCCATGAAAACATTATTAAAAGGCGGAACATTAATTGACTACAAAACAAACACATTTGAAGAAAAAGACATACTAATTGAAGATGACAAAATCAAAGAAATAGGGAAAAATATAGAAGAAAAAGCAGATAAAATAATTGACTGTTCAAAACTATATATTATGCCTGGAATGATTGATATTCATTGCCATTTAAGAGAACCTGGTTTTGAATATAAAGAAACAATTGAAACAGGCAGCAAAAGCGCTGTTGCAGGAGGTTTTACAACTATTTGTCCAATGCCAAATACAAAACCAACACCAGATAGCGCTATTAATTTGCAAAAAATAATAGAAGAAGCAAAAAGAGTAAATTTATGCAATATACTTCCATATGCTTCTGTATCTAAAGGAGAAAAAGGAGAAGAATTAGTAAATTTTGAAGAATTAAGAAATGCAGGAGCAATTGCATTTTCAGATGATGGTATGCCAGTTGTAAATAGCAGAATGATGAGACAAGCAATGATTGAAGCAGATAAACTTGAAACATTTGTAGCATCACATTGTGAAGAAAAATCTGTTTCTGCAGGAGCAATAAATGCAGGAAAAGTAGCAGACGAATTAGGAGTTCAGGGAGTATTGCCAGAAGCAGAAGAAATAATGGCTGCAAGAGAAATAGTTATATCAGAAACAAACAATGTTAGAGGACATATATGTCATATAAGTACAAAAACAAGTAAAAACATGATAAGAGATGCTAAAAAAAGAGGAGTAAAAATAACATGTGAAACCTGTCCACACTATTTTACATTTACAGTAGATGAAGTATTAAAATCCGGAACAAATGCAAAAATGAATCCACCATTAAGAGAAGAAAAAGATAGACAAGCAATAATAGAAGGACTAAAAGAAGGAACAATAGATTGTATAATAACAGACCATGCACCACATGCAGAAGAAGAAAAAAATGTAGAACTTTCAAAAGCACCAAATGGAATAATAGGATTTGAAACAGCACTTCCAGCAGAAATAATGAATTTAGTAGACCCAGGACATATTGATTACTTAAATTTAGTAAGATTAACTTCATATACTCCATCAAAATTATTACATATAGAAAATGAAAGAGGTAGTATAGAGGTAGGAAAAAAGGCTGATATAACTATATTTGACCCAAATGAAGAATATGTTTACACAAAAGAAATGATAGTATCAAAATCTAAAAACAGTCCATTTATAGGAAAGAAATTAAAAGGTAAAGTAAAATATACAATTGTAAATGGAAAAGTGGTTTTTGAAAATTGAAGGGAGAAACTATGAAAGTATTATTTATTGAATATCCGAAATGTTCTACTTGTCAAAAAGCAAAGAAATGGTTAGAACAAAATAATATTGAATTTGATGACAGACATATAGTAGAAAATAACCCAACAAAAGATGAATTAAGAAAATGGATAAAGCAAAGCGGATATGATATCAAAAAATTCTTTAATACAAGTGGAATGAAATATAAAGAATTGAATTTAAAAGAAAAATTGCCAAATATGACAGATGAAGAAAAAATAGAGATATTGTCCACAGATGGAATGTTAGTAAAAAGACCGCTTGTTATAACTGATAAAATAATATTAGTAGGCTTTAAAGAAAAAGAATGGGTGAGTCTGTTAGGGACGTGCTAAAACGTTTCAAAATGAAACGATTTGACCTGTCCCCAATAGAGTCAGAAGGAGGAAATAAGAGTGAATGCAATTGATAGATTAATAAATAAAATTAAAGAAACAAACAATCCAACAGTAATAGGTCTTGACCCAAGATATGAATTATTGCCAAAATGCGTATTAGAAAAATATCCAGACACTTTGGAAGGTGTATCACAAGCAATTGTAGAATATAACAAGGCTTTAATAGATGAAACATATGATGTAATTCCAGCCGTAAAGCCACAAATAGCTTTTTATGAAATGTTCGGTATACCGGGCATAAAAGCATTTGAAGAAACATGTAAATATGCTAAACAAAAAGAAATGTTAGTCATTGCAGATATAAAAAGAGGAGATATAGGTTCAACTGCTCAAGGATATTCAAATGCATATTTAGGAAAAACTAAAATAGGAGAAAAAGAAGAAAGCATTTTTGATGTAGATTTTGCAACAGTAAATCCATATATGGGAACAGATTGTGTCAAACCATTTATCGAGGATTGTAAAAAATATGACAAAGGAATATTTATATTAGTAAAAACCTCAAATCCATCATCAGGTGAATTGCAAGATGTAAAATTAGAAAATGGAGAAGAAGTATATGTAAAAGTAGCAAAATTAGTTGAAGAATGGGGAAAAAAATTAAGAGGAGAATATGGGTATAGTAGTATAGCAGCTGTTGTAGGAGCTACATATCCAAAACAATTAAAAGAAATAAGAGAAATTGCACCTCATACATATTTCTTAATACCTGGATATGGAGCACAAGGTGGTAAAGCTGAAGATATAGCTTTAGGATTTGACAAAAACGGTTTAGGTGGAATAGTAAATGCATCAAGAAGTTTGATGTGTGCATATAAATCAGAACTTTGGAAAGATAAATTTGCAGAAAAAGATTATGCAAAAGCAACAAGAGCAGAAGCATTAAGAATGAAAGAGGAGTTAGGAGGGATAATATAAAATGCCAAAACAAGTAAATGCAAAATTAATTAAAAAAGAAGAAATCATTGAGAATATTTACAAGTTTAGTGTAAAAGCACCAGAGATAGTAGAGAGTGCAAAGCCAGGAAATTTTATTGAAATAAGAGTAACAGAAGGAACTGAACCTTTTTTGAGAAGGCCAATAAGTATATATAACTTAGATAAAGAAAATGGAATATTAGAATTTATATTCCAAGTTAAAGGAAAAGGAACAGAGATACTAGCAAAAAAGGAAGAAGGGAATGATATTGATATAATAGGACCTTTAGGACATGGAACATTCAAGTTTGATAAATATAAAAATATAGCAGTTATAGGTGGTGGAATAGGAATCTTCCCTTTGTATGAATTATCTAAACAGGCAAAGCAAAATAATGTTAAAGTAAATTGTTATTTAGGATTTAGAAATAAGGATTTTGTAATGCTTGAAAAAGAATTTGAAGAAGTTACAGATAAGCTAATAATTACAACAGATGATGGAACATATAAAAATAAAGGATTTGCTATTGATTATTTAAAGGACGATATGGAACATGAAAAGTATGAGTGTATTTATGCTTGTGGTCCATTACCAATGCTAAGAGCAGTTCAAAAATATGCTATTGAAAATAATATTGATTGCCAATTATCATTAGAAGAAAAAATGGCATGTGGTTTAGGTGTTTGTTTAGGGTGTGCAGTTAAAACTGCTAAAAGTCCAAAAGATGCACCTGAGTATTGGCATGTTTGTAAAGGTGGACCAGTGTTTAACGCAAAAGATGTAGAGATTTAATGTCGCAATGGGGACGTTTCTCATGCGACAAAAAGGAATGGAGGGAATAAAATAAATGAATACAAGAATAAATTTAGCTGGAATTGAGATGAAAAATCCGGTAACTGTTGCATCAGGGACTTTTGGTTATGGAAGAGAATTTAGTGAGTTTTTTGATTTGAGTAAATTAGGTGGAATTATTACAAAAGGTACTTCATTAAAGCCAAGAAGCGGAAATAAACCAACAAGAGTATGTGAAACAGCAAGTGGAATGTTAAATAGTATAGGACTTCAAAATCCAGGAGTTGAATACTTTGCTGAAAATGATTTACCATTTTTAAGAAAGTTTGATACTGCAATTATAGTTAATGCGTGTGGAAGTACAGTAGAGGAATATGTCGAATTGTGTAAAATATTAAATACATTAGATATTGATGGTGTGGAACTTAATTTATCTTGCCCTAATGTAAAAGCAGGATGTATGGCTTTTGGAAATACATATGAAGGTGTAAAACATGTAACAAGTGAAGTTAGAAAAGTTTTAGATAAACCTTTAATTGTAAAATTAACACCAAATGTTACTGATATAGCAGCAATTGCAAAAGGTGTAGAAGATGGCGGTGCAGATGGAGTATCACTTATTAATACTTTGTTAGGAATGAAGATTGATATTAATACAAGAAAACCAGTTCTTGCAAATAATACAGGTGGACTTTCAGGTCCTGCAATAAAACCAGTAGCAGTTAGAATGGTATATCAGGTTGCACAAGCTGTAAATATTCCGATTTTAGGAATGGGTGGTATTGTAAATAGTGATGATGCAATTGAGTTTATGCTTGCAGGTGCAACTGCAATTTCGATTGGTGCAGGGAATTTTATTAGCCCATATACAAGTGTTGATACTGTTGATGGTATTGAAGAGTATATGAAAAAACATAATATTGATGATATTAATGATATTATTGGTAAAGTTCAGATGAATTAGTAAAAATTTTTTGAAATATGAAACAGCTTCTAGTATATTATAGGAGCTGTTTATATTTTCTTTGTGTTATAAAATTATATATTGTATATAACGAAAAAAATCAAAAATTGTAAAAAATCAGTTGTATAAAAAAATTCTATTTGATATAATTGAAACAACAATTTAATATATATTAATCATGGGAGGAATAAGTATGCAAGAAGATAAATTTTTAAAAGAATTATGTGATATATATAAACCAGAAAAAGATAATTTGATTCAAATGTTAAATGAAGTACAAGAACATTATGGATATATCCCACAAGAAGCCCAAAAAGTTTTATCAGAGTTTTTATCAATTCCAATGGCAGAAATTTATGGAGTAGTAACTTTTTATTCTAGATTCACACTAAAACCAAAAGGAAAATATAGCATATCAGTATGTTTAGGAACAGCATGCTTTGTTAAAGGTTCTCAAAAAATTATGGATAGATTGACAGAAAGATTATGTATTGAACCAGGAGAAACAACAAAAGATGGTAAATTTTCAATTGACCAAACTAGATGTGTTGGTGCATGTGGTTTAGCTCCGGTTTTTACTGTTAATGGAGAAGTGTATGGAAAAGCTACTGTTAAGAAGTTGGATGAAGTGTTAGATAAGTTAATGGAAGAATAGTTAGTTGAAAAGGAGGAAAGTATGAAATCTTTAAAGGAATTACACAAAATAAGAGAAGAAAAAAGAAAAGAATTAGATTTAAGAGTAAATACTAAAGCAGATACTAGAGAAAAACATATATTAGTCTGCCATGGAACTGGTTGTACATCATCTAAATCACCTGAAATATTAAGAAGATTTAGAGAAATTTTAGAAGAAAAAGGTATTGATAATGTACGTGTTATACAAACAGGATGTTTTGGTTTATGTGCAAAAGGTCCAATTGTAATTATACGTCCAGAAGATACTTTTTATGCAATGGTTACACCAGAAGATTGTGAAGAAATTATTGATACACATATTGTAAAAGGTGGGAAAGTTGAAAGGCTTTTGTGTAGAGATATAGATGGCAAAATGGTTGATAGATTAGATGATTTGAATTTCTATAAAAAGCAAAAAAGAATTGCTTTGAAGAATTGTGGTGTAATAAATCCTGAAAATATAGATGAATACATAGCCTTTGATGGCTATCTAGCATTAGAAAAAGTATTAAGTGACATGACACCAGAAGAAGTAATAGAAACAGTAAAAAATTCTGGGCTTAGAGGTAGAGGTGGAGCAGGCTTCCCAACAGGTAAGAAATGGGAGCTAACAAGAGCTTCAGAAGGAAAGCAAAAATATGTTGTTTGTAATGCTGATGAAGGTGACCCAGGTGCTTTTATGGATAGAAGTATTCTTGAAGGTGACCCACATAGTGTGCTAGAAGCTATGGCAATTGCAGCTTATGCAATAGGTGCGGACAAAGGATATATTTATGTAAGAGCAGAATATCCAATTGCAGTTCAAAGATTACAAATAGCAATAGACCAATCAAGAGATTATGGTATTTTAGGTAAAAATATTTTTGGCAAAAACTTTAATTTTGATATAGAAATAAGATTAGGAGCAGGAGCATTTGTATGTGGAGAAGAAACAGCACTACTTGAATCTATTGAAGGAAGAAGAGGTCAACCAAGAGTAAAACCACCATATCCAGCAGTAGCAGGTTTATGGGGAAAACCAACATTAATAAACAATGTTGAAACATATGCAAATATAGCACAAATAATATTAAAAGGTGCTGAATGGTATTCATCAATAGGAACTGCAAATTCAAAAGGTACAAAAGTATTTGCATTAGGTGGAAATGTAAATAATATAGGACTTGTAGAAGTACCAATGGGAACAACATTAAGAGAAATTGTATATGACATTGGTGGAGGAATACCAAATGGAAGAGACTTTAAAGCTGCACAAACAGGAGGACCATCAGGAGGATGTATACCAAAAGAACATTTAGATACACCAATAGATTATGAATCCTTAAAAGCAATTGGTTCTATGATGGGTTCAGGTGGACTAATTGTTATGGATGACACTAAATGTATGGTATGTTTAGCTAAGTTCTATTTAGAATTTACAGTAAGTGAAAGTTGTGGTAAGTGTACACCATGTAGAATAGGAACAAAAAGAATGTTAGAAATTCTTGAAAGACTATGTAATGGTGAGGGAGAAGAATTTGACATATATAGATTAGAAAAATTGGCAGCAAATATCCAAAAAGCAAGTTTATGTGGTCTTGGTCAAAGTGCACCAAACCCAGTAGTAAGTACATTAAAATACTTTAGAGAAGAATTTAGACAACATGCTATTCAAAAAGAATGTAAAACATTAGAATGTAAAGCAATGGCAAAAATAACAATTGATCTAGAAAAATGTAAAGGTTGTGGCTTATGTCAAAAACATTGCCCAGTAAATGCTATTGATGGAGCAGGAAGAGATAAAAGAATAATAAATCAAGAAAAATGTATTAAATGTGGTACTTGTATAGCAAGTTGTCCATTCCATGCAATTGGAAACTAGCAGGGATTAGGGGACGGTCCTAAAAATCCCTAAAATTAGGGATTTAGGGACGGACCTTTATTATATATTTGAATTGTACTAAGACATATATGACTATTTCATTAAGTAAGTTAGTACAGTAGACATATAAATAATGGAAAGAGTAGTAAAAAGAGGATAGATAAAAATGGAAATTAAATTAGAGAATATAAAAGAATTTTCAAAAAAGTATAATAGTAATCTAACAAATAAGATAATAGAGAATGCAATTACAACTAATGGATTAGAAAATACTATGCTAGATAGAAATATAATAATAGAAAATCAACCAATATTTAATATAGAATTACCAGAAAGTAGTAGATATGACCAAAAAGATAGTTATAAATGTTGGATTTATGCAGGATTTAATGTGATAAAATACAATGTGGCACAAAATTTGAATATTGATGTTAAAGATTTAAAGTTATCATCAAATTATATTTCATTTTTTGATAGATTGGAAAAGGCAAATCATTTGTACAATGAAATATTAGAATTAGATAATGTAGATTTTGAATATCTTGAAAAAGAAAAGATATTAGATCAAGCTGGAGAAGAAACAGGATATTGGGAATTTTTTAAATCATTAGTATTAAAATATGGATTATTACCATATGAATATATGCCAGATACTAAGGAAAGTATAGATGTAGATAGAATAACTACAATATATACTGAAAAAGTACTAAAAGATGTAATTAAATTAATCCATTTAAAAGAAAAAGTTAGTAAACAAGAACTTGAACATGAAATTGAAAAATATTTATCAGAAGATTATGAGATTTTATCAAAAATATTAGGTGAACCACCTGCAAACTTTAACTATGTATATAAAGATAACAAAGGTAAATATTGTGAGTATAGAAATATTACTCCAATAGAATTTAAAGATAAATTTTTAACGTTAAATTTAAAAGATTTTGTTAATATAGGAAATATTCCAAAACATAATAAAGAATATAATAAAATCTATAGAAGAGACAATTATAAACATATAGAAGAATCAACTTTATTAAATTTACCAATCGAATATTTAAAAGATGCTTCAATAAAACAATTAAAAGATGGAATTCCAGTGTATATGGGTATATATGTAAGACAATTTAGGGATAAAAAATCTGGGATTTTAGATACAAGATTATTTGATTATAATAAAACATTAGGAATAAAATCACTAACTAAAGAAGAAGGTTTAAACACAGCAAGAATAAAAATGCATCATTTTATGACATTAACAGGTGTACATATTATTGATGATAAACCTCTAAGATGGAAAGTAGAAGACAGCTATGGTGATAAAGAAAAAGTTAATGGATGCTATATTATGAATGATAATTATTTTGATAAATATGTTTTTGATGTAATTGTAGATAGAAAATATTTATCTGATAAACATATAGAATTATTAAATCAAGAACCAATCGATTATATAGATAATGCTTTTTAAAAGAACGGAATTTGATACATAAATAGGAGAGATAGAGTTATGGAAAAGAAAATGATTAATTTAACAATAGATGACCAAAAAATAAAAGTGCCAGAAGGCACAACAATACTAAACGCTGCAAAGCAAGCAGGAATAGACATCCCAACACTATGTTTTTTTAAAGAAATAAACGAAGTTGGAGACTGCAGAATGTGTATAGTAGAAGTTGAAGGAAGAAGAGGATTTGCAACATCATGTATACAAACAGTAGAAGAAGGAATGGTAGTACATACACATACACAAAACGTGTTAGAAGCAAGACATGTTATACTAGACCTAATAATATCAAACCATGCAAAAGACTGTTTAACATGTACACGTTCAGGAAACTGCGAACTTCAAATGTTAGCAACAAAATTCAATGTTTTAAGTGTAGAATTTCCGGGAGAAATGACACAACATAAAGTAGATGACTTATCACCATCAATTGTTAGAGATTTTAATAAATGTATATTATGTAGAAGATGTGTTGCAGCTTGTAAAAATGTTCAACAAATTGGGGCAATTGATGTAATAAATAGAGGATTTGAATCATGTATATCAACAGTTGGAGATTGTAGTTTAAATAATGTAAATTGTACATTTTGTGGTCAATGTATAGAAGCCTGTCCAACAGGAGCATTACATGAAAAAGAATCAATAAATGATGTATGGACAAAATTAAAAGACCCAGATACATATGTAGTTGTTCAAACAGCACCTGCTGTTCGTGTAGCTTTAGGTGAAGAATTCCAAATGCCTATTGGAACAAATGTAGCAGGAAAAATGGTAACTGCATTAAAAAGACTTGGATTTGACAAAGTATTTGATACAAATACAGGTGCAGACTTTACAATTATGGAAGAAGCTAATGAATTTATAAAAAGATTTAAGAAAAATGATAATCTTCCTATGATGACTTCTTGCTGTCCTGCTTGGGTTAAATATATTGAATCATATGAACCAGACCTATTGCCACATTTGTCAAGTTGTAAATCACCACATCAAATGTTTGGAGCATTAATAAAATCATATTATGCCAATAAAATGGGAATAAATCCAGAAAAAATATATACAGTATCAGTAATGCCATGTATTGCTAAAAAATTTGAACGACAACGTCCAGAAATGCAAAATGACGGACTTTACGATGTAGATAATGTAATTACTACAAGAGAACTTTCTCGTATGATTAAACAGGCTAATATCGAATTTGAAAAATTAGAAGATAGTAATTTTGATGACCCAATGGGAGAAGCAACAGGTGCAGGAGCAATATTTGGAACAACAGGTGGAGTAATGGAAGCAGCTTTAAGAACTGCACAAGATACTTTAACTGGAAAAAGTTTAGATAAGATAGAATTTGAGCAAGTACGTGGTGGAAAAGGAATTAAAAAAGCAACAATAGAAATAGCAGGAAAACCTATAAAAGTAGTTGCTGCAAGCGGATTATCAAATGCAAGAAAAATATTGGATGAAATAAAATCTGGAAAAGCAGATTATCAATTTGTAGAAATTATGGCATGTCCAGGAGGATGCATCATGGGTGGAGGTCAACCGATAAAAACTTCTAAAACCCGTTCAGAAGTAGATGTTAGAAAATTAAGAGCAGATAGCATTTATTCTATTGATGAAAAGAGTACAATTAGAAAATCTCATGAAAATCCACTATTAAAAAAGATTTATGAAGAATATTTGGAAGAACCAGGAAGCTATAGAGCAGAGAAGTTGTTGCATACAAATTATAGGAAAAGAGAAAAATATCATTTGGAAGATTAGATAGTGATTTGATGTGAAGGAATATCATTTTTGAAAAACTTAAGAAGACTAGAAATGCTAATATTTCTAGTCTTTTCTGAACAAATCATAACAATTTTTTATTATTTGTTGTTATTTATTGTTGTTTTGTCTTTCATTGTTGTTATTGTTTTGATTGTTTTTGTTATTGTTATTTGACTTATTTTCTTTATTTTTCTTTGACATGAAAAGCACCTCCATTCAAGTTTCAAAATTATTATATCTCTAAAAAGAAAAAATATACCTTAAAAAATTTAATACTAAAAATTTACATTTGTTTTTTTTAAAAGTTTGATGTATAATGTGAAACGATAGAAAAAACTAAAATATAATATTTATTGGGAGCAATAAAATGATATTTAGTATATTAGCTGTTCTAATGCTTATAATCAGTATTTGTATAAAAGAAAGAAGAAAATCATTATTTGTGCAATCATTAAGCTGTTTATTAGAATCAGTTTATGATTTTATTATAACAGCATACACAGCGGCAGTGCTTAGCTTTTTGAATTTTATAAGATCTTTTATATTTATGAATAGAAATAGAATAAATAAAATAATATATATAATAATTCTAATATTTTTTGAAGCTATTATAATTCTAAATTGTATTTTTACTTGGAATGGACCTATATCATTATTACCTACAATTGCTTCAATAATAAGAACATATAGTTTATGGCAGACAAAGATGAAATTAGTTAGAATGTCTGGAATTACAACAGGTTTATTTTATGGAATATATTATATTTATTATCAAAGTTGGTTTATGGTAATAGGTGAAATAATTTTATTGATATGTGGTATATATTTAGTATTTAAAAATGATATTTGTAAACAATGCAAAAAGAATGAAAGTTAATATAAATTAAAGAAAAGGAGTTAACGATGGATTTTGAAAATGAAAAATTAAAAGAATTTAATGAATACATAAGATTTAGAAAAGTAGCCATAATAGGATTAGGAGTAAGTAATCTACCATTGCTTGATTACATGTTTGAGAAAAAAGCAAGAGTAACAGTATTTGATGAAAGAGAAAGAGAAAAATTAAGCAAGGAAGCTTTAGAAAAAATAAATAATTATGGATTTGAGCTTATTATTGGAAAAGACTGTTTAAAATATTTAAGAAATTTTGATATAATTTTCCGTTCGCCAAGTTGTTTGCCTACTAAACCAGAATTAGTTCAAGAAGAAAATAGAGGAGCAATTGTAACATCAGAGATTGAAATGTTAATGAAAATGTGTCCATGTAAAATGATTGGAGTAACTGGAAGTGATGGAAAGACAACAACAACAAGTTTAATAAATAGTATTTTGCAAAAGGCAGGTTTTAAAACATTTTTGGGAGGAAATATCGGAACACCATTATTTACTAAATTACCAGAAATGAAACCAGAAGATATTTTGGTATTAGAATTAAGTAGTTTTCAATTAATGGGAATGGAAGTAAGTCCAGATATTGCGGTTATAACTAATATAACACCAAATCATTTAAATATTCATAAAGATTATGAAGAATATATAGAAGCAAAGAAAAATATATTCAAATATCAATCTGAAAATGGGATAACAGTATTAAATTATGATAATGAAATCACAAGAAGTTGCGAAAAAGAAGTGCCAGGAAGAGTAACCTTTTTTAGCGGAAAAGAAAAATTAGATAATGGATTTATTGTTGATAATGGAATTATAAAAGAATGTGAAGATAGAGTAAGAAAACATATTTTAGATACACATGATGTCATTTTAAGAGGAGAGCATAATTTTGAAAATATAGCAACTGCAATAGCTGCAACAAGTACATTAGTAGATATAGAAGATGCAATTGAAGCGATAAAAGAATTTAAACCAGTAGAACATAGATTAGAACTTGTAAGAGAAATTGATGGAGTTAAATGGTATAATGATTCTGTAAGTTCATCACCAACAAGAACAATTGCAGGTTTAAATTCATTTCCAGAAGAGATTGTGTTAATAGCAGGTGGGTATGATAAAAATTTAGATTATACTCCAATTGCGAAGCCAATAGTTGAAAAGGTAAGGACTTTAATATTGTTAGGTCAAACATCAGGAAAAATCTTTGATGCAGTAAAAAGTGAGTTGGAAAATCAAAATAAAGAACTTGATATATATATATGTAACTCTTTAGAAGAAACTGTACAATTTGCAAAGAAGCATGCAACTAAAGGCCAAATTGTATTATTTTCACCTGCTAGTGCAAGTTTTGATATGTTCAAAAATTTTGCTGATAGAGGTGAACAGTTTAAAAAATTAGTGAATAATTTGTAGTAAAATATTAGCTAGAATATTATATAAAATTATTATTTGTACCTTGTTGTCGCAACCTATGAAAGAAAAATGTTGTAGGTTGCTTCAATCGCACTCGCCTTTTACAAGGCTCGTTTGGTCGCTACGCGGTACTGCAAAATAATTTTATATAATATTCTAGCTACATCATTTTAATAGTAAAACCTCTTAGACACAAATTTTTCAAAAAATGCATAACATATACAAAAGATAAAGGAGGTTTTATAATGTACAATCAGAGTTATGAAGAGTACATAAGAAGCATACTAGGATATCCAAACTATCAATATAATGACAATGATTCTATGTCATATATGCAAAATCAGGGGTATAATTATAACAATAATTTTAATAACAATTATAGCGACAATGACGAAAATAATAGTGAATTAGAGCAATATTATCCAGAAATATATAAAATTGTATATCCAATGGTATCACAAATATGCAGCAATAATACAAGAGAAATAACAAGAGAAGTAATTGACGAAATGACAGATGAGATTTATTCTGCAATTGAGGGAACATCAGACAATGAAATTAATTTATCAATAAATTTGCAAAATGATATAAGAACTGGTGAGAATAGAACTCAGAATATGAATACAAAAGAAATGAATTCAGCATCTAGTCAAACAATTAGAAAAGAGACAAAAAAGGATTCAACACAAGTAGAAAATAGAAATGAAAATAGAGAAAATAGACAAATCAGAAATAGAAGTTTACGAGATTTAATAAGAATTTTAATTATTCGAGAATTACTTAGAAGAAGACCAGGAAATCGTCCACCAAGACCTAGACCACCTATGAGACCACCATTTCCTGGAGGACCACGGAAGACCACCACAAGGACCAAACAGGCCACCTCAAGGTGGAGGGAGACCTCCAATGATGCCAAGAGGATATTATGATATCTATGAGCGTTAGAGTTGAAATTTATGTAAAATATGTGGTATAATATGTAATATATCAAAAATTATCCTAGGAGGTATAACATCATGTATGAAAAGAAGTTCAAGGAGTTACTTGAAGAAATGAGGAAATATCGGGCAGATGACTCGAATCTGAAGATTCAGGAATGGGAGCTTATTTCTGTCTGCAATGAAATAGCATTGGTAGTTGCAGAAATGAGAAATCAGGAAAATCAGAATGACCGATATGAAATGACTGACGAGGAACTCGAAGATGTCCAGTGGGCATATGCCTATTTAAGGACTAGAACAAACAACAAAGGGTAATGTAGATTATGGGAGAGGTATTATACTTCTCCTTTTTAAATTTTTAAAAACAAATTTTGCCAATTCAACAAAAAATTTTAGGAATACAAATCAAAAAAATACAAATAATAATATTGAGAAATTTTGAAAGGTGGTAATAAAATGAAAGTTAAAGATTGTATGTGTGAAGATGTATGTTGTGTAAGACCTGAAACAAAAATTCAAGAAGTAGCAAAATTAATGAACCAACATCATATAGGATGTGTTCCAGTATGTGATGACAATAATTGCATATGTGGAATAGTAACAGATAGAGATATAATATTAAGATGTGTAGCATGTAACAAAGACACAAACCAAACACCAGCAAGTGATATAATGACATGTAATGTTACAACATGTAAACAAGATGATGAAATTACAAATGCACAAACAAAAATGGAACAAAAACAAATAAGAAGACTACCAGTATGTGATAGCAATAATCAAGTAGTTGGAATATTAACATTGGGAGACTTAGCACACTTTGATACTCAATTAGGAAAGCAACAAGTATGTACGACATTTGAAAATATATGTAATTGTGAAGGGCAAATAAAAAATGGAAATTAGGATTTTGGGGCACGTCCCCAAATCCTTTTTGCATAATAAAAATTTTTTTACATATATTAAAATTAGGTGAACGACATGATAATTAATATGTCATATTGGACAAGAGTATTAAAAAATATTTTATATGTGGTATTAATATTATTGGGTTTATATATAGCTTTAGAGCTATCTATTTTTTATATGCCATTCTTAATTGCATTTATAATATCATTAATGATTGAACCAGCAATTAAAAAAATAATGAAAAAAACACATTTAACAAGAAGAACGAGTTCAATTATTATATTTGTTTTGGTTTCAGTTATTATAATAGGTGGTTTAGCTTGGCTATTGATAACTTTATTTTCAGAATCTTCAAGTTTATTGCAAAGTTTAAATGATTATTTTGATAAGTTATATGCACAATTTCAAAATTTAATAAATTATTTTAATTTTGACAATATACATTTATCAGATGAAATATTAGAAGTAATACAAAATTCCACAGGGGATTTTCTGACTACCGCTTCTGATTGGCTAAGAAATATATTAAATAATTTAATAAACTTTGTAACAAGTATTCCATCAATTGCAATTTGTATTGGTATAACAGTAATTGCATTATATTTTATTTGTGTAGATAAAATATATATCTTAGACCAAATTGAGCATCATTTACCTAGATTATGGGTAAAAAAGATTTCGATACATTTAAAAGATTTAATCCAAACATTAGGAGGATATCTAAAGGCAGAAGCAACACTTATATTAGTATCTTTTGTTATTTCCCTAATTGGATTATATATCTTACAAATAGTTGGATTTAATGTTCAATATCCATTACTTATGGCTTTATTCATTGGTTTTGTGGATGCTCTTCCAATACTTGGTTCTGGAACAGTTATGATTCCATGGGCAATTATTTGTGCTTTGAATGGAGATATTAACTTAGGTATAGCTATTATTGTTTTATTAATAATTATGTCAGTAGTTAGACAAGTTTTAGAGCCTAAATTGGTTAGTAAAAATATTGGCGTTCATCCAATTTTTACTTTGATTGCTATGTATACTGGCTTTAAGGTAATTGGTATTATGGGTCTTTTAGTTGGACCAATAGTTTTAATTATAGTTAAAAATATTTTTGCTAATTTAATTGACCAAGGTGTATTTAAAACTATTTTTGATAAGAAATAGTATTGAAAAATAGTTTGGTTTATGTTAATATAGTGTTATTAATATATTTTGTAACAACAAACTTTTTTCAATTAAAGAAAGTGGGGAGAGACATGAAGAAATTATATTACAAAATTGAATTACGGATAGGCGAATGGGTTTTATATGATGATGATGAAAATGAATATGGCGAGTTATATTATTTCAACGAAGGCTATATGATTTTCACAGATGATTCTTTTGAGGGCTATTTAACGAATGATGTTTTATTTGGTGATATAGGGGAAAACAATGAATTGTATTTAGAATTATTAGATTTTGACGAGGAAGAGCAATTACAATTTTTGAGTTTTTCAGGACATTTTGAAGATATTGAATTACCAGGAGCATATACTTTAATAGGGTTAAGTGAACAGGAAAAATTTGCTGCAATAAAATTTGTTGAACCAATTAAGGATTTTTCAAAGCAAGAAAAAATTGAAAAAGAGTTAGAAAGAGTCAAACAAATCTATTTTATTCCGTAAAAAAGACATGTGAAATTCACATGTCTTTTAATATGAGTAATAAATATAAACTAGGTCTGTCCCTTTTGTTTCATTTTGAAACAATTTGGCACGTCCCCAATGAGCTCATTCCCATTCAATTGTTGCAGGTGGTTTAGAAGTAATATCATAAACGACTCTATTTACATGATTAACTTCATTTACAATTCTACTTGAAACCTTTTCTAAAACATCATAAGGTATTTTGCTCCAAACACCTGTCATAAAATCAGTAGTTTCAACAGCACGAAGAGCTATTGTATAATCATAAGTTCTTTCATCTCCCATAACACCAACAGATTTTAAATTAGTTAAAACTGCAAAATATTGATTAATACTTTTGTGTAATCCAGCATTTGCAATTTCTTCTCTGAAAATACTATCCGCTTCTTTTAAAATATCTAATTTGTCATCTGTTATATCTCCAATAATCCTTATAGCTAAACCTGGACCAGGGAATGGTTGCCTATATACTAAGTTTTCTGGAATACCTAACTCTAAACCAGTTTTTCTAACTTCATCTTTAAATAAATCTCTTAAAGGTTCTACAATTTCTTTAAAATCAACATAGTCAGGTAATCCACCTACATTATGATGGCTTTTAATTACAGAACTTTTACCTAATCCGCTTTCAATAACATCAGGATAAATAGTTCCTTGCACTAAGAAATCAACAGTGCCAATTTTTTTAGCCTCTTCTTCAAAAACTCGTATAAATTCTTCTCCAATAATTCTTCTTTTTTTCTCTGGGTCAGTAACTCCTGCAAGTTTTGATAAAAATCTATCTTTAGCATTTACTCTAATTAAGTTAATGTCAAATTGATTTCTAAATACTTCTTCAACTTCATCACCTTCATTTTTACGAAGTAGGCCATGGTCAACGAAGATACAAGTTAGATTTTTTCCGATAGCTTTATTTAATAAAACTGCGGCAACAGAAGAATCAACTCCTCCTGATAAAGCACATAAGGCTTTTTTATCTCCAATTTTTTCTTTTAAATTTTTAATACTTTCATCAACAAATGAAGAAATTTGCCAATCACCACTACAATTACAAATTTCAAATAAGAAGTTTTTAATTACTTGTGTTCCATTAACAGAATTATTAACTTCTGGATGAAATTGAATTCCATATAGTTTTTTATTAGGATTTTGCATTGCAGCATTTGGACAAGATGGGGTAGAGGCAATATTTTCGAAGCCTTCTGGTACGGTTTCTACATAATCAGTGTGACTCATTAAAAAGCCATTGTTATTTCCAAAACCTTTGAATAATAAAGAGTTGTTGTCTATTTTTACATCTGTTGTTCCATATTCTCTTTTATTTGCTTTAGCTACTTTTCCTCCAAGTGTATATGTCATAAGTTGCATACCATAACAAATTCCAAGAACAGGTATTCCTAATTCAAATATTCCATCTGCACATCTAGGAGATTCTTCTCCATATACACTTGCTGGTCCTCCAGTAAAAATGATTCCTTTTGGATTTTTTTCTTTGATTTTTTCGATTGATATGTCATAAGGTACTACTTCTGAATATACGTTGCATTCTCTTACTCGTCTTGCTATTAGTTGGTTGTATTGTCCACCGAAGTCTAGAATTAAAATTAGTTCATTACTTTTCATATATTAATCATCCTTTCATTTTACTTTCATGTATTGTATCATAGATTGTTAAATAAGTAAATAAATATTTTGAAGTTATGTAAAATTGACTTTATTAAATATTGATGTTACAATATGTATTATATTGAAAGAAAAGAGGGATGTAATGGATAAAATACATATTGATAAGATAAAAAAGATAATAAAAGATAAAGCACACGGAACTGAATTTTATAATAGAGTTATGTTTGAAACCTTAATAATGGAAGTGGATAATTTAGTAAATAAATTTGAAATTGATGCAAATTCTAAAACTAAAGATATATTAAGAATAATAAATAACTATGTTAAGTCTAATACAAGTATTAGAAGTGAGTATTTCGATAAATTTTCTGGAAATGTAGAATTTTTTGATGAAGATGAAAAGATATATAGAACAGCATATGCAGCGTTATTAAGGAAACAAGCAATGTGTGCAGGATATGCAGAATTAACAAGAATATTATTAGCAATGTATGATATAAACAGTTATACTTTATTAGCTAAATTACCTGGAAAAAATAAAAAATTAATGCATTATGTTGTTTTAGCAGAAGTAAATGAAAACAATAAAGTATCATATGTTATTTTAGATCCAGAAAGAGAAGCAAGTTGTGAAAGAAAGGGAATGGATTTTAAAAGATATTTAAACAATATGACTTTTGCTATTCCAAATGAACTCTGGAAAGAAAATAAAATTGGTCATACAGGTGTTGGAATTGAAGCAGAACAATTTTTAGAAACTACTAATCAAAATGAAATATCGGACTTCAATTCTGTCTATAGATTAGTAAAAATTTTAAAAGAGCGTGAAAATGATGAATGGAAAGGAGAAAGATGAATATGAATGTAGAAGATGTAAAAATAAAAAGCAAAAATAATTATAATATTTCGGCATCATTATATATTCCAAATGAAGATATAGATAAAATTGTAATTGCTTGTCACGGCTTTGGTGGAGATAAGGAAAGTAGTGCAATAAAATATCTTGCTGAAACTATTTATAAAGATAATATTGGACTAATTTGTTTTGATTTTCCAGGACATGGACAGAGTGAAGTAAATGGAGATAAATTGACAATTAGTAATTGTATAAATGATATAGAAGCCATAGAAACCTATATAAAAAACAGATTTGGAGATAAAATAGAAATTAATATTTTTGCAACTAGTTTTGGAGCATATATTACTTTGCTAAAAATTTTTACTAGAGGAACACAGTATAATAAAATAATATTAAGAGCACCAGCTATAAAAATGGATGAAATATTTAAAGATACTTTATTAAGAGAACCTTTTGAGAAATTTAAAGAAAGAAAAGTAACAACACTAGGGTTTGAAAGGAAGATGCTTATTTCATACGAGTTTTATGAAGATTTAGCAAAAAATAAAATAATTGATTTATATAATAGCAATCAATATATTCTTATAATTCAAGGGACTGAAGATGATGTAGCACCAATTAAAGATACGAAAGAATTTCTATCTTTAGACCCGAATAATATAGAATTATATGAAATTGATGGAGCGGATCATAGAATGAAGAAAGATGGTGAACTAGAAAAAGCGATAAGTAAAGCATATAGTTACTTAAGAAAGGAGAAGATGTAAGATGATAGTCGATTTACATTCACATACTACAGCATCAGATGGAGAATTCAAACCAAAAGAGTTAATAGATAAAGCAATACAAAAAGAAATATCAGTACTTGCAATTACAGATCATGATACAATTGATAGTTTAGATGAGGCGATTGATTATGCAAAAAATAAAGAAATAGAGATTGTACCAGGAATTGAATTTAGTGCTAAAGTAGATATAGGTAAAATGCATATATTAGGCTTGTACATAAATTATACAAAACCAGAATTTAAAAAAATTACTGATAAATTAAAAAAAGATAGAAACGACAGAAATAATAAATTTATAAAAATGTTTAATGAATTAGGGTATGACATTAGTATAGATGATGTAAAAAAATATGCAATAGGAGAGATAATTGCAAAGCCTCATTTTGCACAAGTATTATTCGAAAAAGGATATATAAAGGACATAGAAGAAGCGTATGATAACCTATTTAATGTACCACCATTAAATACAATAAATAGAATGACATTGTCGCCAAAAGAAACAATAGAAGCTATAAAGAGAGCTAATGGAATAGCAATATTAGCTCATCCAAAAACATTAAAATTAAATCAAGAGGACTTGGAAAATAAAATTAAAGAATTGATTTCGTATGGTTTGGACGGTATCGAGTGTTATCATAGTACCCATACTTTTGATGAGATAAAAGAATATAGGAATATAGCCATAAATTATAATTTATTGATATCAAAGGGAAGTGATTACCATGGACCAAATGTTACTCCTGAAATAGAATTGGGAACTGGAAAAAACAGTAATATTTTAAACAAAGAAGAAAGCATGATTTATGAAAAGTTAAAAAATAGATTAGAGATACACTGTTAGTGTATCTCTATAAGTTCTAGAAACTTTTTTGTTGTTTCTTCTGGGGATAAATAAGTTGTATCTAAAAGATATTTAGGAACAGTAACAGTTTTAAAGAAATCAGTAAAAACTTTGTTATGAAATTCTAATGAAACAGTATTGTTTTTACTTCTGGATCTTTTAATTGCTTCATCGACAGAAGTTGTCATACCAATAAACAAATCAGGCAACAAATTCTTGTCTGTAAAGATGTCCAGATTTAATGCTTCTTCAGCCTCTGGCTTTGAACATTTTTCCTTTTTTAAGTAATAATATACCCAAAATTGATAATCAATGAGGCCTCGGTCAACAATAATAATTTCATTATTTTTACATTTTTCCTTTGTAGATAAAATTGATTCTGCAGCACTTGTTCCTACCCAGATGTTGAAAAGCAAACTTTTTCTAGAATCTTTCGGAGGCAAAGTTTTACCTCCAGCTTCACCGATTACTATGACTGGAAAATTCCGACTAATTAAATAGCTTTTTACCATGTCAATAGTGGTTGTTTTTCCAGCATCTGGAGTTCCAGATACTTCGATAAGTTTACACATAGAGTTACCTCCTTTTGATGTTGATATACATATTATAACACGTTGACATATAATTTTCAACTTAAATATTTTTACAACACCCCATCAGTCGGAATATAACTTTCATCAGGAGGATAAACATACTCTTCATTAGGAGAAGAAGTCTCTTTCATATCAGTAACCTTTAATATAGGCATATCACCATGATAACTACCCTTAGTAATCTCACCAGTAACCTCAACCCAAGTATCATCTTTGAAATCTTTAGCATTTACATATTCAGATAAAAAACCAACCACCACATATTGGCGATTAGAAGAAATAATCATATCTCTTGCCAAAACAAATTGATTTTCATTCAAATCTGAAACCCTATAAACATATCCAATAAAATTAATTTTCAATCCAACATAACTATCAATATCATCGTGTACTGCTTTTAGAACATTTGTATAATTTGATGCTGAAATTGTAGAAATATTGTTTTGAGGCAAGCATGAGGATTTGTTTTTATGAGTGCTAGCACCGTAGAATATTTTAAAAGTTACAATTCCAACAATAATGGTGATAACTATTAAAATTATAACAAAAAAACATTTAAATAAATTTTTTCCATTAATTTTAAAATTATATACAAACATAAAGCACCCTCCAGTTATGCAATTAGATTTTCTAAGATTTATGAATTATAGTAAATAATATGTGGTAAAGTAAAAAATAAGAACATTATCATAAAAGTTTTTGGTCAAACTACTTGCTAAAATACTATTTTAGTGATATAGTAACAAAGTAAAAATATAAACTTAGGAGGAATCAATTCGAAATGAGCATAATAAGAAAAATTTTCAAAACTTACAGTCAAAAAGAAGTTAAAAGAGTAATGCCAATAGTACAAAAAATCAATGAGCTAGAAGGCGAAATTTCAAAATTAAGCGATAAAGAATTAAGAGGAAAAACAGAATACTTCAAAGAGCAATTAAAAAATGGAAAGACATTAGATGACATATTACCAGAAGCATTTGCAGTTGTTAGAGAAGCATCAAAAAGAGTTTTAGGAATGAGACATTTTGATGTGCAATTAATAGGTGGTATCATTTTACACCAAGGAAGAATTGCAGAAATGAAAACTGGTGAAGGTAAAACTTTAGTTGCAACACTTCCAGTATATCTAAATGCACTAGAAGGAAAAGGAGTTCATGTAATTACAGTAAATGACTACTTAGCAAAAAGAGATAGTGAATGGATGGGAAAATTATATAAATTCTTAGGACTATCAGTTGGTTTAGTAATTGCAGGAATGGAGCCTAAGGCAAAGCAAGAAGCATATAATGCAGATGTAACATATGGTACAAATAATGAATTTGGATTCGATTATCTAAGAGATAATATGGTTATATATAAAAATCAATTAGTTCAAAGAGGATTACATTATGCAATCGTCGATGAGATTGATAGTATTTTAATTGATGAAGCTCGTACTCCGCTTATAATTTCAGGTAGAGCAAATGAGTCATCAGATTTATACAAAAAAGCAGATAATTTTGTACGTAGATTAACACCTAAAGTTATTGTTGAAGAAGATGTAAAAGATTTTGACCAAGCAGAAGATAATGAAAAATATGATTACATTGTAGACTTAAAAGCAAAATCTGCATCATTAACACAAAAAGGTATTAAAAAAGCAGAAGAAGCATTTGGATTAGAAAACTTCAATGACCTAGAAAACTCTACATTAGTTCACCATGTAAACCAAGCATTACGTGCACATGGTGTTATGAAAAAAGATATAGATTATATCGTAAAAGATGGAGAAGTTTTAATTGTTGATGAATTTACAGGACGTATTATGTATGGAAGAAGATATAATAATGGATTACATCAAGCAATCGAAGCAAAAGAACATGTTAAGATAGCTGATGAATCAAAAACTTTAGCAACAATTACATTCCAAAACTTCTTTAGAATGTATGATAAATTATCAGGTATGACTGGTACTGCTATGACAGAAGCAGCAGAATTTGAAGAGATATATAATTTGGATGTTGTTGAAATACCAACAAATAAACCAATGATTCGTAAAGATGAAAATGATGTTATATACAAAAATGAAAATGCAAAATATAG
>CALXJZ010000009.1 GCA_944388745.1 uncultured Clostridia bacterium | reverse complement strand
AATTTTTGTTTTGCTTCTTCATCACCTTTTAGTATTCTTTTTGCTAAATCTAGTTCTTCATCATATGTTAAAAGTGGAATTCTTCCAATTTCTCTTAGATACATTCTAACAGGATCATCTACATTTATTCCTTCATAACTTGTATCTGTAATTTCATCTAATTTTAAATCTTCTACTTCTTTTAAATCTTCTATATCTGGTTCTTCATCTAAGTCGTCATTTAATAAATCCACTCCAAGTTCTTCAAAAGCATCAAATACTTTATCAATTTGGTCTGGATTTACATCATCTAATTCAGAAGCTAAATCACCATAGGTGATTGTTCCTTTTTCTTTAGCCTTTTTTAATATATTGTTTACTTTTTCATTTTTTAGTGTATCATCATCTTTTTCTTCATTTTTTGTATCACTATTTTTTTCTTCTGATAAATTTTGTTCTTTGTCTTGTTTTTTATTTTCTTTTTCATGCTCTACTGCTTTTTTCTTTGCAATTTTTCTTGCTTTTTCCATTTTTTCTATTTTTTCACTGTCACTTGTTTTTTTGCTATCTTGTTTTTTCTCTGTCTTATTTTTTGCCTCTACTTTTTCTGTGCTTTTTTTGTCTTTTTTATCCTCTTTTTTTGTTTCATCCTTTTTCTTCGCTGTTTCTTTTTTAGATTCTTCTTTACTTGCCTTTTGTTTTTTTACTTCATCTTTTTTAGTTGTTTCTTTCTTTACTTCATTTTTCTTTTCTTTTTTAATTGTATCTTTTTTGCTTTTTGCTGTCTTTTTTTCTTCAATTTCATTTAATTCTTCTTTTTTCTTTGCCATCCTTATTATCATTCCTTTCTCAAGTTTTATCCTTTATTCCTATTTTAACTTTGATATTTGAATAATTACATTATTTAATTCTTGTCCTAAAGCTTTTCTCTTTATTTCATCTGTCTCATTTTCCATAAGTTCTACAAGTTCAAACTTTCTATTAGTTAATTTGTCTTTTTCATAACTTTTTATAATGTCATCAATAGCTTTTTCCATATCATCTATTTCATAATCATCTGCCATTATTTCGGTTATTCTTCCTTGTTCTTCCTCATTTAAGTTATCTATAATTCCATTAATATTACTATTTCCTTTTTCAAGTTCTTCATACAATTTTTGAGCAATATTTTTATTTATACTATCTTTAAAATCTTCTACTTTTATATTTTTTTCTATTATTTCAAAAAAACTTAATTCTCCAGTTAAAAGTATTGATAATATAGTATTTTCTCTTCTCTTAACTGTTTCAGATACTTGTTCCTTATTTTCATTATGTTTAATAACCGGCTTTGCTTTTTCTAGTATTTTTTCGCTTTTAGAACTATTATATGTAAGTTTATTCACTTCTGCATATATCGCTTCTTTTGATATTTCATATTCTTTTGCAATTTTTTCAATGTACACTTCTCTTTCAATGCTATTGTCAATTTTTGCAATAAGTTTTGCGATTTCATTTAAAAACTTAATTTTGTCATTAACATTTTCTAAATTTAAATTTTGTTTTAAAACCTTTACTTTAAATTCTACCACTGATAATGCTTTATCTATTAAATTTTTAAATCTTGCATTTCCATATTTTATAATAAATTCATCAGGGTCTTTTGCACCTTCCATTTGTAATACCCTTATATCACATCCCATATCTTGTAATATGTCTAATGCTCTTATTTTTGCATTTAGCCCTGCTTCGTCTGAGTCAAAACTTAAAATTATTTGATCTGCATTTTTTCTTAGTAACCAGCCTTGTTGCTGTGTTAATGCTGTTCCAAGTGGTGCTACTACATTTGTTATTCCTCTTTGATGTAATGAAATAACATCCATATATCCTTCCACAATTAACAATTGCTTTAAATGTCCTTGTTTTTTTGCAACATTTAGTCCAAATAAAGTTCTTCCTTTACTATATGCTACATTTTCTGGTGAATTTATGTATTTTGGCTTAGAGTCATCTAAAACTCTACCTCCAAAGGCAACAACTTTTCCTCTTGCATCACAAATTGGAAACATTAAACGGTTCCTATATCTATCAATATATTGTCCTCTATCATTTTTATTAACTAAACCAGATTCTAATATTTCAGGCTCTTCAAATCCTTCTTTTTTTAATTTATGATATAGTTCATCAAACTTTCCTGAATATCCGATTTTAAATGATATTAATGTTTCATTTGTTAGTTTTCTCTTTTTGATGTACTCTTGAGCAATTTTTGATTCTGGAAGATATAAATTTTCATGATAAAAATTTACTGCTACTTCATTTACTTTTAGTACTTTACTTTTTAATATTTCTTTTGCTGTGTCAACATTATTTTCTAAAGTTGGTAATTGTATATTTGCTCTTTCGGCTAAAGTTTGAACCGCTTCTACAAAGCTGATCCCTTCTATTTTCATTAAAAAAGTAAATACATTTCCTCCAACTCCGCATCCAAAGCAATGAAATATTTGTTTATCTGGTGAAACTGAAAATGAAGGTGATTTTTCATTGTGGAATGGGCATAATCCAAAGTAGTTTCTTCCACTTCTTTTTAAATGCACATATTGTGATATTATATCTACTATATCATTTGATTGTCTAACTTCTTCTATAATTTCATCACTATATCGTGGCATTATTACCTTCCTTTCTTCATTTCAATATGCATATTTATATTATTCGACGCATTTGACATAAATTCCTTCTTATTACTTAAAAAAATTGTCAAGTTTTTAAAAATTGACATTTATTTTGCTTTATATATTCTATATTAATATTCAAGGAGGAAATATTATGAATTATTTAGTGGGAGTCCTTTTTACAATATGTATATATCAATTATTCAACAACATCATTCTATTATCCAATTTTTGAATTGCTTTTGCACAATTCACCCACTCTTTTGATGATTTTTTGTCAATTTCTTCTTCTGGTTTGTATTTCATTTTATGTTCAAGACTAGCCCAAAAATCCATTGCAATTGTTCTTATTTGAATTTCTACTTTTACATATACTATATTTTGTGATAAGGTTACTGGTACTTCAACTATTAAATGATAGCTTGAATATCCGCTTTCTTTTGGATGTGTAACATAGTCTTTTTCTGTAATAATATTTATTCCTGGCAGTTTTTGAACTAGATTTCTAATCGAAAATATATCTTTTTTTAATGGACATATTATTCTTACTCCAGCTATATCATTTATATTTTCTATCATTTCATGATAATTTAGTTCTAAGTTTCTTTTTTTCATTTTTTGCATTATACTTTCCGGTTTTTTTATTCTTGTGTTTATATGGTCTATTAAGTCATAATTATAGAATAATTTGTATTCATCTTGTATTATTTCTATCTTTGTTTGTAATTCTTTGATTGCTGTTGAGTAAATAAACATCAACTTTTCAAATGTTTTATCATCTTCTTTCAATTCTTTATCATAGTCTAAAAAGTTTTTTATTTCCATCAGGTCTGTTGGTTCTTCTTTAATTTTCTTTCTTTTCATTTAATTCACCCTTTCTAGGTTTATTTCTTTGAATTTTTTTGATATTTCCTAGTTATTATATTTTTTGTTTTTTGATTTATGCATATGTTATCAAAATATTGTTATCAAAAAATAGTTTAATTGTGTTTTTTAGGTGAAAATGTATTTTTCATAATAAAAAAGCCAAAATGACATATATCATTTCAGCTTACTTTGTAACTATTTTTTATAATTATTGATTATTTTCTCCTCTTCCTTCTGGAAGTGCATCTGAATAATCAAACACTATTCTAATTCTTGTTATTGCTTTAACAGCTCTAACAAATTTACTGTTTTTAAATCTTTGCCATAGACTTGGTTTAGCTTCAAATGTTGTTTCTTGAACATATTGTTGCTCTTGTACTTGTTGTTCTTCTGTTGCTATTGCTTGTTGTACTTGAACTTGCTCTTGAGGTTGTTCTTCAACAACATTTTGTGCTACTGGTTCTTCTATTGGTGTAGGTATTGATTTTAGTGCATCTGCTACTTCTATTCCAATATAACTTAAAGCCTTTGATCTATCTTCAATCCTTTCCATATCTATTTCTATATGTAAATTTGCTTCTAAGTTGTTTATTCTAGCATGTAATAATTTCATAGCATCTTTATAGTCATCTGATTCTGTATCTTTTGATTTTCCAACAATTGTTAGAGGTTCTATAATGTCTTCTAAAAATACATCTTCTGCTTTTTTCAATTGGTCTTTCCAGTCTTTTTCCTTATTTTCTACTGCTTCTACTATTTCTTTTAATTGTCCTGCTGTAGCTATATTTTGTTCTCTTTGTCTAATTAATTCTTCTATTTTCTTTGTATTTTCTTCAAATTGATTTGTAGCATATTCAACTAACCCATAAGCAGCTTTGTATACACTTGCTGGGAAGTTTTTCTTTTTTGGATATTCAATTAAATATGTTTTTACTGATTCAATTAAATCCTTAAAGTATGTATCATCTTCTAATTGAACGATTTGTTTTTTACTTTTTGGATTTATTAATTTTTGGATTTTATCTATATTTGATAATATTTTTTCTTCTGTGATAACCATTCTCACATTTACTATGCCAGATTTAGACATTGTAATGTACCTCCTTTATCTTACGCGTGTTTGCTTTTTCGCTATTTCAAATATAATTATACATTAACTAAAGCCAAACTACAAGTGTGTTTGGCTTTTTTTATTTTAAGTTTTCGTTACAGAAATATTACAATTTTGTTACATATTCTTTTTTCTTTCGACATTTTGCTATTTTATTATACTTTCTATTCCCCTAAGTTTCAACATATTTTTCAATTTGTTATTATTTATGTAATATTTATTTTTCATTAAGAACTGTCTTTATCTCTTCAAATCTTTTAACTTTTTGAGTTGTTGTTTTTATTAGTTCTTTATCTGTTACTGTAATTTCCCTAATATATTTATATGCTGGCATTGTTTTGTTTACTTTTTTAACTTCTTGCCACAATATTTCTTTTAATTTTTCAGGATCTTCTGTATTGTATATGTCTCCTACTGTTTCTTTATCATATACTATTTTTGCATGGATTTTATAATCTCCATCATCTTCTGGATAGCCATATACAAAACTTTCTTTTACACCTTCTATTTTATTTAGTACTGTTTCAATTTCCTCTGGATATATATTTTTTCCATTTTTTAATACTATAACAAATTTCTTTCTTCCAGATATAAAGATATATCCATCTTTATCAATTTTTGCTAGGTCTCCTGTATGTAACCAACCTTCTTCATCAATTGCTTCTTTTGTTGCTTCTTCATTATTATAATATCCTAGCATTATTGATGGTCCTTTTACAACTAACTCTCCTATTCCTTCTTCATTTGGCTCAACTATTTTTGCATCTAGACTTGGAAATGCTTTTCCAATAGAACCTAATCTTTGATATTTGTCATCTTCTGCAGCAATTACTGGAGAACTTTCTGTTAGTCCATATCCTTGATACATTGTAAATCCTAATTCATTGAATCCTTTTTCTGCTTCTGGATCTAACGCTGCTCCTCCAGCTACAAATAGTCTTACTTTTCCTCCTAATGTATCATGTATTTCTTTAAATAATTTTTTTCTTATATCTATTCCAAATTTTAATAAGAATTTGCTTATTTTTATTCCTTTTTGTACTGTTTTTAGTTTTCCTTTTTTCTCTATGTTTTTCATTACTTTTTTATACATGCTTTCAAAAAGGATTGGAACTGAAATCATTGCTGTTATTTGATAATCTTTTATATTTTCTGCTATATGTCTAATTCCTTCACAAAATGCAATTGATCCGCCTGTTGATACAGGATATATAAATCCAACTGTACATTCAAATGTATGATGTAATGGTAAAAATGATAAGAATCTGTCTTCTGGTGTTAGTTTTATAACTGCTGTTATGTCTTTTAAATTGCTGCATATATTTTTATGTGATAGCATTACTGCTTTTGACATTGCTGTTGTTCCTGAAGTAAATAGCATTATTGACATTTTTTCATTATCTATTTCTGCGTCCAAAAATTCTCTATTCCCTTCTTCTATTAGCTTTTTACCTTGCTCAATTAGTTCTTTTTCAGAGTAGACATCATTTTCTTTCTTTTCTAAATCCATTGAAATGAAGTATTTTACTTTTGTTGTTTGTTTTTCTTTTATTTCTTTCATTACTTCATCATATTTTTTTGAATAGAATATTGCTTCTACTTCTGAACGAATCATTAAGTTTTCAATTTCGTTATCAGGTAGAGCTTTGTCTAGTGGCACTACTACTCCTGTGCCTGTAACAGCTGCAAAATATGCAACTCCCCATTCATATCTATTTTCCGAAATAACTGCTATTCTTTTATCTTTTAGTCCTAGATTAATTAAAGCTGTTCCTAAACTATTTATTTCATCTCTAAATTGTTTGTGAGATATTTCTCTAAATTTTCCTTCTACTTCTGTTTTAAATAAATATGCTGGTCTGTCTCCAAACTTTTCTCCTGTTTTTTGAAGCATTTCTTTTAGATTACTATACCCCTCGTTCTTATAAATTTGTTCTCTCATGGCAATCCCCTTTCAAGTATATATTTTATTATTTTTCAATTTTGCACATTTTGGCATCGAAATCTTTGATTTCGCTAATGCCTAATTATCTTATTTTAGACCTTCTATGATTGTATTTTCAAATTCTTTATATAATTTCATAATGTCAATCTGTCCACCATTCCTTATTTTATATACTAAACTTGAAGCTATAAGTCCATAAATTTCTGATGCTATGATTTGTGGATTTCCTTGTTTTATTTCTTTTTTCTCTATTCCTTGTCTTACTATTTCTTCTATTTTGCTTATATATGTTAATATTTGCTCCTTACACATTTGGTTTCTTGCTTCATTTCCCCAGAATTGACTTAATAATATTGTAATTATATCTTCATATTTGTCCACTATTTTTATTTGTATTAATATTATCGCTTTTATTTTGTCTATATAGTTTGGAAATTTTGCAGTTTTTATATCAATACTGTTTTGTAATAATTTTATGCCTTCTTCAACTAAAAAATTAAAGATTTCTTCTTTGCTAGAAAAATGATAATATAACGTTCCTTTTGCTACTCCTACTGTTGCTGTTATTTCTTCTATGCTTGTTGCCTCATATCCTTTTTTTGCAAATAGTTTCATTGATGTTTCAAATATCTTTCTTTTTGTTTTATTCATATATAATCTCATTCCTTCCTAAGGCACAAAATCGTTTTCCTTATTATATACTTATATACTTATTTTTGCAATAGTTTTTGTTGCTTTTGACTCATAGTTCTAATTAAAAAGAATCTCTACATCAATCCTATATTATTAGATTTTTAGAGATTCTTAGTTTGTTTATTCATATGTTATTTTTAAAAATTATTTAAGTAACTTCAAATTTGGTGTATTTTTCTTATTTTCTATTATGTCTTCTTTCTTTTGCTGGCTTTCTTTGTTTTCCTTGAATAATAACGCAAAAGTTTCATTTTGTTTTTCTAATATTTTTGCTATGTTTATTCCGTCTATTCTTTGCCTTTCTTTTATAGTTTCTATGTTTTCTATCATTGTTTCTTGTTGATTTTTCATTATAGTTTGTTCTTTTTTCATTTGTTTCATTTCTTTTCTAAAAGATGTTTGACCTTTTTGCAATTTTTTAATATCTTGCTTCATTCCTGCCATTTCTTGTTTCATTTCTGCTTGGCCATCTTGCAAATCTTTGATATCTTTTTTCATTTCTTTTTGCTCTTCTTGAATATTTTTAATGTCTTGTTTCATTCCTTTTTGTTCTTCTTGGATGTTTTTGATGTCTTGCTCCATTTCTTTTTGTTCTTCTTGGATGTTTTTGATGTCTTGCTCCATTTCTTTTTGTTCTTCTTGGATGTTTTTGATGTCTTGCTTCATTCCTGCCATTTCTTGTTTCATCTCTGCTTGGCCATCTTGCAAATCTTTGATATCTTTTTTCATTTCTTTTTGCTCTTCTTGAATGTTTTTGATGTCTTGTTTCATCTCTTTTTGCTCTTCTTGGATGTTTTTGATATCTTGCTTCATTTCAACTTGGTCTTCTTTGATTTCATTTACATCCTGTCTTACACCTTTAACTTCTGAATGAATATTTTCAAGTATTGATAAAATCTTCTCTTCCATATATTTATCACCTCGCTTTCGATTATTTTACTATAAGTTAAATATTTCGTCAATAGTTTTTGAGTGTTTTTTGTTTTTTCTTAAAGCTTGTTACTTTAAACCTTGAAAGTTCAATGAATTCCTGGAATACTAATTATTAGAATAAAATACATTGAATAAATTTTCACATATGAATAAAAGCAATATAATATCACCATATTTTTACAATTATTGCAATGTTTTTTACAATTTTTATTAATTATTTCTTTACTTTTTTTATTAAGTAATATAAAATAAACTCGAACTGGTTATAATAGAAGAAAAATGATTGGAGGAAACAAATGAAAAATAAAAATGAATTATCATATAAAGATTTAAAAATGACTTGTAATACTGATTTATTCAAATTCGAAACTACCGAAGAATTAGAATCAATACAAACTGGTATTGGTCAAGACCGTGGAATTAAAGCATTAGAATTCGGCTTACAAGTAGATGTTAAGGGATATAACTTATATTTAGAAGGTCCTAGTGGAGTTGGAAAAACCATGTATACTAAAAATTATTTAGATAAAATTTCTAAAAAGAAAAAAGTTCCTTCTGATTGGTGTTATATTTATAATTTTAATAATCCAAATGAGCCTATCGCTGTTTCTTTAAATGCTGGACAAGGTAAAGAGTTTAAAGAAGATATGGACGGCTTTATTAAAGAAATCAGAAAAGATATTAAAAAGACTTTTAATAATGATGATTTTGAAAAAGAAAAAGCATTAATTAAGCAAGAGTTTGAGGCAAAACGTTCAGCTTTATTGGATAAATTAAATCAAGATGCTTCTAAATATAATTTTCAAGTAAAAGCTGCTCAAAACGGAATCTATATGATGCCTGTTTTTGAAGGTAGAGCTATTGAAGAAGAAGAATTTGAAAAATTAGATGAAAATATAAAACAAGAATATGAAGAAAAATCTGTATTAGTTCAAGAGCAAATTATGAATGTTATTAGTCAAATAAAGGAAATAGAACGTCAATCTGATAAAAAGATTTCAGAATGGCAATCTAATGTAGCATTATTAACTGTTAATGTTCACATTAATTTCTTAAAATCAAAATATAAGAGAAATAAAAAAATAAATCAATTTTTAAATGATGTAAAACAAGATGTATTGAAAAACATTCCTGTTTTCTTAGAAGATGATACAAAACAACCACAACCTGGTGGGCAAGGTCCTGCAGTTAGAAAACCTGACCCATGTATGAATTATCGTGTTAATCTATTTGTTGACAATTCAAATCTTGACGGTGCACCAGTTATTATGGATTCTAACTATTCATACCAAAACATTTTTGGTTCATTGGAATATGAGAATTATTATGGTGCTTTAAAAACTGACCATACAATGCTAAAACCTGGATTACTTCAAAAAGCAAATGGTGGTTATATCATTTTTCAAGCTAAGGATTTACTTGCAAATGGTATGTGTTATGAAGCATTAAAAAAGGCTTTACGTATAAAAGAAATAGGTATAGAAAATACTGCAGACCAACGTTCATCTTCAATGGTTCTTGTTTCTTTAAAACCTGAGCCTATACCTTTAAATTTGAAGGTAATTTTAATAGGAAATGAGCAAATTTATCAGACTTTACTTGCAATGGATTCTGATTTTAGAAAATTGTTTAAAATAAAGGTTGAATTTGAATCAGAAGCTCCAATAAATGCTGAAAATTTGAATAAACTTGCACAAATAATTCACGGATTCTGTGAACATGAAGAATTACCACATTTAGATAGAAGCGCAATGGGACGTTTAGTTGAATATGCATCAAAACTTGCAGGAAGTCATAAAAAAGTATCTACTCGTTTTGATGACTTAATACAGGTTGTAGGTGAAGCTGCTACCTGGGCTAGAATTTCTAAATCTAAGGTAGTTACAGCAAAATTTATTGACAAGGCATTAGAGCAAAGAACTGAAAGGGTTAAAAAATATGATACTAAATATTTAGAGATGATAAAAGAAAATTCTCTTTTAATTAATACTTCTGGTTTTGAAGTTGGAGAATTGAATGGTTTAACTGTAATGAGTATCGGTGATTATACTTTTGGTAAACCTGCTAAAATTACTGTTAATACTTATACTGGTAAAAACGGTGTAGTTAATATAGAAAGAGAAGTTGAGATTTCTGGTCCTTCTCATTCTAAAGGTGTATTGATACTTACTGGATATTTAGGAGAAATGTTTGCACAAGATATTCCTCTTTGTTTAACTGCTAGTATTTGTTTTGAACAATTATATAACGGTGTAGATGGAGATAGTGCTTCTAGTACTGAATTATATGGATTACTATCTAGTCTTTCTGGAATTCCAATAAATCAATCTATTGCTGTTACTGGTTCTGTTAACCAAAAGGGTCAAATACAACCAATTGGCGGTGTTAATGAAAAGATTGAAGGATTTTTCCAAATTTGTAAAATGAGAGGTTTAGATGGTTCTCATGGTGTTATGATTCCAATACAAAATGTTGATAATTTGCAATTATCAGATGAAATTGTAGAGGCTGTTAAAAATAAGCAATTCCATATTTATTCTGTTTCTACAATTGAAGAAGGTATTGAAGTTTTAACTGGTGTTCCTGCTGGAAGAAAGGATAAAAATGGAAAGTTCCCAGCTGGTACTGTTAACTATTTAGTTTATGAAAAATTGAAAAAATATGCAGAAACAGTGAGCAGAAAAGATGCCTAAAATAAGTAATAAAATAAAAATAATAGAAAATTTTTCTCATTGCTCAGCTAACATTTCAGTATAAATTAATTCTAAACTTATGAAATAGGCACCTCTCAAAGCAAGTTTGAGATTCTCCTATTCCATAAGTTAAGAATTTCTATTATACTTACATTTGCATTCGCAATTTCGTAAAATTTTCTATTATTTTTTATACCTATTTATCTATTTTTTTAATTAAAATATATTTTGTAAATTAAATTTATATTTATCTTCTATATGTTCAAGTAAAAAGACACTTTGGTCTAATCTGCTCATAATCTCTCCATATTCCCCACCTTCAATTTCGCCTTTTAATCCTGTTAAATTTGTTTCAACTTTTTCTAATTCGTCATGTTCAATATAAAAAGCTAACTTTTCATGTCTCTTTTCCCATTCTTCTTTTAAATTATCAATTTCACTCTCAAGATTACTTATATCTATATTTTCTTTATTATCAAAAATTTCTGTTCTTATGTTGTTGAGTAAATTAACCATTTCATTCACAGATTCTGTTGTGTATTTTTGGGTAACACTATTTCCAATAACAATTGTTGTTACAATTGTTATGCAAATAATTATTTCTTTTAACATATTTCAATCTCCTATGCACTTTCTTTTTTTTGGCAAAAAATTTGACCTTTTCCATCAATTGTTACAACTAATGCTTCTTCTGGTTTTATTCCAAATTTTTCTACTTGTTTTTTTAGCCAGTTATAATTTTTTCCAATTGATTTCAAATTTTTGCTCATAACCTTTCCATCAATCACCAAATCATATGGTATTCCTTCATAATCAGGTTGTATATTGAAATCTTCTGGTATAGTTCCTCTTTTTTCTGGTTTTTGGATTACTGTTACTTCCCCACTTGTCTCTAAAATTGCATATTCTACATCTCCTAAATTCACTATGTTATTACTTCTTAATTTTTCTTGCAATTCATTAATTGTAAATCTTTCTTTTTTTAAAATTTTTTCATCTATTTTTCCTCTATAAATTAGTATTGATGGTTTTCCACAAATTATTTCTCTTCCTTTTAGACTTTTTAAATTTATAATTGATATTATCAAATGCATTAATAATAATCCTAAAATTGGAATTATTCCATTAAATATAGGTATTCCTGTTTCTGTCATTGGAATTGTTGCTAAGTCTGCTATCATTATTGATATTGCAAGTTCAAATGGCTGTAACTGTCCTATTTCTCTTTTTCCCATTAATCTCATTACTATTAAAACTATGACATATAACACTATTGACCTAAAAAATGTAATTAACATTTTAATTCTCCTAACTTGTATCTTAGTTTTTATTTAATAAATAACTTTTCAATTTTTATAAATTTCTTTCTTATTTTTTACAAATTTTAACTTTTTTATACGAATTTTTTTGAATAAATATATTTTTTTAGTTAATAATAATTGTAGAACCTTTAAAAAAAGTACATGATGAATTTTTAAACTAAGGAGGTTAGACTTATGCAAGAAACACAAGGAAGTCAATCAAAAGGTGGAGCTTCTACTGCTTGGCAGGTTATTGGTAGATTAGTTGCCGCTGCCGTAGTATTAGCTATTACTGCATTTTTCACACCTGGATTTACCATTAATAGTATTTGGACTTTAGCTATAGCTGCTGTTGTTTTAACAGCCATAGATTATTTAATTGTTAAATTTACTGGACTACATGCTAGTCCATTTGGTAAAGGGTTTGTAGGATTTGCATTAGCAGCTATTACATTATATGTTACTCAATTCTTTGTAGCTGGATATTCAATTTCTTGGATTGCTGCTATTATTGGTGCTTTAATTTATGGTGTAGTTGATTACTTTATTCCTGGAAATCAACAAATGTAGTTCAAAAAGCTCACACAATTAATTTGTGTGAGTTTTTTGTAAATATTAGTACTTTTATCTTTTTTCAACAATTTCATTTTGATTTTTATAAATACTTTTTTCTGGTACAACACCTCTAACAGAAGATAAAGGGTAAATATTAGTATTTTTTCCAATAACTGTTCCTGGATTTAATACACTACCACATCCTACTTCAACTTCATCACCTAACATTGCACCAAATTTTTTCAATCCTGTTTCTATTTTTTCTTTTCCATTTTTTACAATAACTAATTTTTTGTCTGATTTTACATTTGAAGTAATTGAGCCTGCTCCCATATGTGATTTGTATCCTAAAATTGAATCTCCTACATAATTATAATGTGGTACTTGAACTTTATTAAATAAAATTACATTTTTTAATTCAGTTGAATTTCCAACAACTGCTCCTTCTCCTACAATTGCTTTTCCTCTAATAAAAGCACAATGTCTTATTTCTGCATTTTCTCCAATAATTGCTGGCCCATGTATATATGCAGTTGGTGCTACTTTAGCACTTTTAGCAATCCATACATCTTCTCCTACTTTTTCATATTTTGCTTCATCTAGCTTATTTCCTAATTTTATAATGAAATCACTTATTTCAGGTAATACTTCCCATGGATATTCATGTTTTTCTAATAATTCTTTCGCAATTGTTTCTTCTAAATTATATAAATTTTTTATTTTACATTCTTCCACTTTCTATTTTCTCCTTCACCTAATCTCTGTTTCTGTTCCAGAACTTTTCATACAACTCCTTCGCTGTTCTTGGACTGTCTACACCATCTTTATTTTTTACTGGTGCAAAATCATCTTCTCTTTTTCCTCTTAATATTGCTATGTCATCAAAAAATTCAAAGGCATCAAATATGAAGGATTCAAATTTATATGAATTTGGTTCTTCTGGTATTACTTCTTTACCATCTTCATCTATGTATGAATTTTTCTTGAAAGCACTATGATACATTAATGTTTCTTTGCTAATTTTTTCTATTGCATCTATTGTATATAGATTACACATTATATGTGATTCTCCATATTTAAGTTCTCCATTTTCGTCCACTTCTTCTGCCATTTTTTCTGGAAGTTCTGCATATTCTATTACTTTTGAGTGTCCATTCATTTTGCAAAATACTCCTACCTTTTCATGTGGATTTGCTTTTACTACTGATTTTGATGCTATTTGTACACCTTTTTTTACAGCCATTCCTAAAAGCACAGTATCCGCCATTTTTAATAAAGCATTATCTACTCCACCAATGAATACCCATTTAATTCCTCTTTCTTTCATGTCTGCTAAACTTCCGCTTGCTCTTAATGAAGAATATGTACCACCATTTCCATCAGATGCTTCTTTTATTTTCATATCTTTATTGATTAAAAGTTTTCCTTCTGTATCTACTAATGGTAATTCACTTTGTGTGAATATTATCACATCATCTTTGTTATATCCAAAGTAATTATTTTTCTCTAAAAATTCTACTGTTTGTTTGTTATTCTCTTTACTTGTCATAATATACCATGGAATACTCACATTGTATTTTTTATTTGCTTCTTTTAAATTTTCTGCTAATATTTCAAATAAATATTTTCCTTTACCATATACATCTAATTTAAATGTTCCTTTTGGACCTGAATGTCCTAATCTTGTTCCTTGACCTCCTGCCATTGTTACAACTGCATATTGATTTTTTTCTATAACTTCTTCTCCTAATTTTTCGAATTCTTCTTTTTGTTCTGGTGTTAGTTTTGCTTTATCTAAATATGGTAATGGTTCTATTTTATTTTCTTTTATCTCAATTTCTTTTTTTGTATTATCATATAATTCCATTATTTGATGAAAATCTATATGGTTTATTTGTTCAATTAATTCTGCTTTTTGTTCTTCATCTAATTTTTCTAATAATTTAATAATATGTTCTTGATTGTACATTTTCAAAATGTCAATTGCATCTTGTACTTTATCCATCCTTTTTTCATCCTTTCAGTACTATATTATACTATCCTTTTATTTATATATATTTCTTGTGTATTATCTGTTGGAAAAGAATTAAATTTTGGCAAGGAAAATTACATTTAAAAGGTAAAGGAGCATACTTTTGTATGTGACTGCGTTTTAAATGTAATTTGACACAGTCCAAAATTGTAATTATTTTTCAACCATTCTGGTATATTATATTCAATCCCTACTAATGGTGCTATTCTATCACATATTTTTTTTATTATCAAGTTTTTTAATCAAACTTGTCATATTACGAAAAAAAGCTCAATATATATTAACTAAAGTAATTTGTACAAACATTTTTACTGTTCAAAATACAGTAATTAAGTTACACGAATTTTAAGGAGGTAAATAGATGGAAAATACTAGTTTGTATCAAGACATCGCAAAAAGAACAGATGGTGATATTTATGTAGGGGTGGTAGGTCCTGTTCGTACTGGTAAATCTACTTTTATAAAGAAATTTATGGATTTATTAGTAATTCCAAACATAGAAAATAACTACAAGAAAGAACGTGCAAAAGATGAATTACCACAAAGTGCTGGTGGCAAAACAATAATGACAACAGAGCCTAAATTTGTTCCAAATGAGGCTGTTGAAATAACTTTAGATAATAATCTAAAATTTAGAACTAGATTAGTTGACTGTGTTGGATATTTAGTTGATAACGCTATTGGTTATTTAGAAGATGATATGCCAAGAATGGTTAAAACGCCTTGGTCTGATGAGGAGATTCCTTTTGAAACTGCTGCTGAAATTGGTACTAAAAAAGTTATTGAAGAACATTCAACTATTGGAATTCTAGTTACAACTGATGGTAGTATTACTGATATTCCAAGAGATGACTATATCAAGGCAGAAGAAAGAGTTGTATCTGAACTAAAAGCTTTAAACAAACCTTTTGTAATTTTACTAAATTCATATTCTCCTGAATCTGATTATGCAAAAGAATTAGCCCAAAACTTAAGCGAAAAATATCAAACAACAGTTATTCCAATTAATTGTGAATATCTAACAATTGATGATATCAATGAAATATTTTCAAAAATTTTATATGAATTTCCAGCTAGTCAAATTCGTATAAAATTCCCTAAATGGATTGACGGTTTAGATTTTAGCCACCCATTAAAAGCTGAATTATATAAAGAAATTAAAGATGCATTTTCAGATATTAGAGTTTTGAAAGACGTTTCTAATTGCGTAAATAAAATTTCAACTACTCAAATAATTTCACAAACTAAAATATCTAATATTCAACTAGGCTCTGGTAATGTAAATATTGATATTACTCTAAAAGAAGAATTATTCTATCAAGTATTATCAGAAATCACAGAAGTTCCTGTTTCTAATGAAGGTGACTTATTTAGCATAATTTCAGAGCTTTCTAAAACTAAGAAGAAATATGACAGAATATCTTATGCATTAGATGAAGTTGAACGTAAGGGCTATGGTATTGTTACTCCTTCTATTGATGATTTAGTTTTAGAAGAGCCTGAAATGATTAAACAGGGTTCAAGGTTTGGTGTAAAATTAAAAGCAACTGCTCCTTCTATTCATTTAATTAAAACAAATGTAGAAACTGAAGTTTCACCTATTGTAGGCTCTGAAAAACAATCTGAAGAATTGGTAAATTACTTATTATCTGAATTTGAAAGTAATCCAAAAGAAATTTGGGAATCTAATATTTTTGGAAAGAGTTTGCATGAACTTGTAAATGAAGGCTTACAAACAAAACTTGCTAAAATGCCAGAAGAAGCTCAAATTAAACTTCAAGAGACTTTAGAGAGAATTGTTAATGAAGGTAGTGGTGGATTGATTTGTATTATACTTTAGAAAAAGCCCTGCTTACAAGTAGGGCTTTTTCTTCATTTCACAAGATTCTTTGAAGTGTTTTTTATTCTTTTTGTGTTGTTTTTACAAATTCAGGAAAAGGCATGAACCTTCTGCCATGTCTTACCGCATCAATTTCAACCAAAAATCTTAACATGTAGCTAATCTTTTCATGTTCCTCTAAAATAGAATAGTTTTTTTCTCTTTCTTTTTCGTTCATGCTATTCCATTTTTTAGCAATCTCATTTGCTTGGTTGACAAGTTTCTGTACTTCTTTTTCAAAATTTTCATTATTTAAATCTTTGTACTTGTCATAATCAAGTATAAAATCTAAATCTTTAAAAAATTCCACTTCATGCTTTTCAGCAAATCTTACAAACTTAAACCGATTTGAATCATTGACAATGGTTACTCCTGTAAAAACTTTTGTAAAAATAGATGCGGGTATTGGTATATTTATTTCATTTGATATGTATATAATATCCTGCATTTGAACATATACCACTTCATTTCCCTTTTCTGTGTGAAATACTTTCATAAATAATCCTCCTTAAAAATAATAATTTTTACTTTGTTGCTCTATATAAACCTATGATGAAAAATAGGATAAAAAAATTTATTCAATACATTTTACCATTTCAACATAATTTTTGCAACTTTTTTAATCATGGAGAGGATTAGAATGATTTAGGAATCCATTAATTTCAGTACAATCTAAGTTCTTTTCGATAAGAATATTTATGGAATACAATGAAAATCATTATAATTATGTTATTTTAGCTTAGCTAATATGCAAAAGCACTTGATTTTATTTCAAGTGCTTTTTATATTATTTTTAATATTTTTATGGGTTTTATATTTCTCTTAAAAATCTATCCCGGATAATATAGGATAATTAAAGACTTTTCCACCCTCTGTAAATTGTCCACTTGGTGTATGATCTTGCAAAAATTCACTTGAACCTTTTAAGAAATATCTATATCTTGAACTTTGGCTAACATATCCCGTTGATGATACCGGATCATCCCATGTACAATCTATTGCATACCAGTTCCCATTTAATTGCACATAATTCCACGCATGATTTTCTGTTTGTCCCTGTGAGTTTGTACCTGTTCCAATAACTAATGTACAAGGTATCCCTAATTCATACATCAGATACTTAAAACTTCTTGCATAACCTTCACAAACCGCTCTCCCATTTACTAATGCTCCATAAACATTGTAAATATTACTTTGAGATATTGTTGTGTCATATTCAATATTTTCTACTAAATAATCATGTACCATTCTTATATCATCATATACATTTCCGCTTCTATTTTGTACTATTTGATTTTTTACCTGTTCTATTTGACTAATTGCACTTTCTACTTGTGCTTGTGATGTAAATTCATCTATAAAATAATTATTTTCGTTTCCATTATTTATATACACATTGTATGTAACACTATTTCCAAGAGTTGTAGTTTCAATATTTAGATACATTTTATTTGGGCTTAAGTAAAATATCTCTGGATTATCATATGTATATGCTTCAATTGCAGATTGATAATATTGACCTAACAAATCACTACCATTTGTTTGATTTAATATATCTGAAAAGCTATTTCCTAGGTCAATTCTATAAGTTCCACTTTTCATATTTTCTTTATTACTTTCAAATGCTTTATAAATTGTTTGTGATGGTTCTTCTAATTGATTATAAAAATATTTGTCTACTGTTACATTACTATAATCAACATTGACAGCAGTACTTTGTCCACTATCTTGTATTTGGTCAAATGGATTTTCTATGATTTCTGGTGTTTTTATATCTTGGTCTATTGTATTTCTATTTTGATTTTCAGAAATTACTGTTTGCACACCTTCAACTTCTGCTACTGACTGAAAATCTTTAAATTCTTGCCAAAAAATTATTCCGAAAAGTGCAAATACAGCTATTATCAAAACTGTTACAATAGATATAATAAATGTTGCAATTCTACTTTTCATATCTTTTGTTCCTTTCCATTTATCTATATAATATATATTTGTTGATAATTGATTTCAAAAAAATTGGTGGATATCCTTAAAAGGGGGACCAATTTTTTTGAAACAATTATCAATATAAATAATATTTAAAATCACATTCCTATTTTATTATATCATTTTTTTATAGTAATTAATAGTATATTTTCCTATATTTTTGAAATACTAATTAAAAATATATTAATCAAGGAAGTGCCTATGCAAATTAAAGATTTATGGCAAAAATATTTTGCCTATACACCTGTTCAAGAATATGAATTTAATTTAACATCAGATCCTGAACAAAATTCTCAAGCACAATCAGATAATGTAGAAAATCCACAAAAACAAATTGAGAACATTTTTCCTAGTTTATCTGTTAATTTAGAATACATGAAAACAAGATATAATTTAATGATAAACAGTGATGTTGTATTAAGAGAATTTACATTAAATGCTAGAGGAAAACAATATAATGCTTTTCTATTTTACATTGATGGCATGGTAGATTCTAACATATTAGATGATTTTGTTTTAAAACCATTAATGTTACGTAATAAAAGTAACATTTATGATGGTAGTCAACACAAGGTTGTTTCTGAAGCAGTTGCTAATAATATCACCGTTAGAAAAGTGAAAAAATTTGATTTATCATCATATATCATGAGTTGTCTAATGCCTCAAAATAATGTAAAAACACAAAATAAATTTTCTGATATTATATCTGGAATTAATTCTCGGAAATTGTGCATTATTTATTGATACATTATCAGTTGCTTTTGATATTGAAGTTAAGGGTTTTAAACAACGTAGTGTTGATAAACCATCAAATGAAATTGTTGTAAAAGGTCCTCATGAAGCATTTGTAGAAAATATTCGTACAAATACATCTTTACTTAGACGAATAGTAAATTCAGAAGATTTAGTAATAGAAAATGTAGAAGTTGGAAATCTTACAAAAACAAAATGTGCAATATGTTATTTATCTGATATAACTAATGACGATTTAATCGCTGAAGTTAAATATCGAATTAATAATTTGGATATAGATTCTTTACTTTCTTCTGGTCAATTAGAACAACTAATTTCTGACAAGAGTTCTTTAAATGTTCCTCAAATGTTAGCAACTGAAAGACCTGATAAGGCTAGTAGCTATCTATTAAATGGAAGAGTTGTAGTTTTAGTAAATGGATCTCCATATGGTCTAATTATGCCAGCAGTTTTAAATGATTTTTTAAGTTCACCTGATGATATGAATGAAAAACCTCTTTTTGCAAATTTTCTAAAATTTATCAGAGGTTTTGCAACATTTTTGACCTTGCTGCTACCTGGTCTTTATATTGCAATAACAAGTTTTCATCAAGAATTATTGCCAACAGAATTGTTGTTTTCTATTTTAGCATCTAGAGAGAATGTACCTTTTCCAAGTTTTGTTGAAATTTTCTTATTAGAAATTTCATTTGAATTAATACGTGAAGCAGGACTTCGTGTTCCTTCTCCTCTTGGACCTACTATTGGAATTGTTGGAGCTTTAGTGTTGGGACAAGCTGCAGTTTCTGCTGGTGTTGTTAGCCCAATTTTAGTTATTGTTGTTGCAATTACAGGAATTTCATCTTTTGCTATACCAGATTATTCATTTGGATTACATGTACGTATAACTCGTTTTATATTCATATTTTTAGGATATTTATGCGGATTTCTTGGGATTGCACTTGGCTTATTTGTTTATTTATCAATGATGGCTGGAACAACATCATTTGGAGTTCCATATATGACTGGTGTTTCTCCATTGGAAAAAGTAAAGGGAAACACTTACCTTCTTCCTCCTATTTGGAAAAGAGAATATCGTTCAACTTTCCTTAGTTCTAAAAAGGAAAAGAAACAAGCTAACATTTCAATGAAATGGAGAGATTGAAAAATAATTACAATTTTGGCTACGTCAAACTTCATTTAAAATTTAATCAACGTACAGATAGTACGCCTCATAAATTTTAAATTTGTTTTCCTTGCCAAAATTTAATTCTTTTCCAATCAAATTTGTTACTTAGAAAGGATTAATAGTAAAAATGAATAATTCAAGGATTTCAGTTCCAGAAGCTATTAGTGTAATTTTAATTGTTTTTGTTGCACACACTTTAGTTTCTTTACCTAAAAGTCTTTTAAATGTTACAAGTTCTGCAACTATTATTAACTTATTATATGTTGGTATTATCATGTTTTTTCTTGTTCTTTTAATAGTAAAACTTTTTAAAGGTTTTGCTGGTCAAGATATTGTTGATATTGCTAACTTTCTTGGTGGACCTGTTTTTCAAAAGATTGTAGGTATGATTTTTATTTTTTATTTTATTTTTAGTAGTAGTATTTTGCTTAGAAATTTTTGTGAGTGTTTAAAAACTGTGTATTATCCAATGACTAGTCTTTTCTTTATACTTCTTACTTTTATTATTGCACTTTGTATTTCTAATAAATTTAGTTTTTCTGTTACTACTAAAATCAATTTGATTATTTTGCCTATAATTTTTGTTAGTATATTATTTATATTTTTTGCTAATAACCAGAATTTATCTTTTGAAAATATGACACCTATACTTGGTAATGGCCTTTTTGATACTTTTGTTACTGGTCTTGGTAATTTAGGTGCTTTTGGCGGAATTGTGTTTTTATATTTTATTCCTCCATATTTAAAAGATCCTAAAAAATTCAAAAGAATAGCAATGATTTCAATTGGCCTTTCCATTATTTATCTTATAATTTGTGTTGCTATAATTCTTTTGACATTTACATTTTTATTAAAAGTTGATGAAATTATGCCGTTATATTCTGCCGCAAGATATATTGAATTTGGTTCATTTTTCCAAAGGTTAGAATCTATCCTTTTATTGATATGGATTATTGGTATGGCTTGTTATTTTAGTATTACTCTTCATATTACTATGAATATTTTTAAGAAAATTACTAATATAAGGAACTCAAAACCGCTTCTTATCCATTTTGCTTTATTGATGCTTTCTATTAGCTTATTACCTTCTAATTATAGTATTTCTAAGTATCTGGAGACTGATATATATCCTCGTCTTGTTATTTGGATTGGACTTGTTCTTAATACATTAATTTTATTACTTGCTTATTTGAAAAAACGTATTGGAAAATTTTCTAGTAATTTGAAAAATGGAAATATTTCTGTAAATGTTTCTAAATAATATTTTAAGAAAATGGAGTTTTAAAAATGAGAGTATGGATTAGACGACTTTTTATTTTAATTGTAATTATAATATTTTTAGTGGCTTTTTCTGGCTCCTATTCTGCTTTAAGTATCGACAATTTGTCAACTGTTGTTGCAATAGCAATAGACACTTCTGATACTAATCAATTAAAAATGAGTTTCCAATTTACTAATGCTTCCTCTGTTTCAGAATCTGGCTCAACAGAACAATCTCCTTCAATTATTTATAGTATTGATTGTTCTTCAATTAGTAATGGTATTAACTTAATGAATACTTATATTGGAAAAGAACTTAATTTATCACATTGTAAGATAATTGCTTTTTCAGAAGAATTGGCAATGAGTGGAATTTCTGAAGAAGTTTATACTTTATTTAATAATGCTCAAATTAGACCATCAACAAATGTAGTTATCACAAAATGTGGTGCAAAATATTATCTAGAAAATTCTAAGCCTTTAGCTGAAAATTTATTAACAAAACATTATGAAATCTTTGCAAATTCTAGTAAATCAACAGGATATACTGTTAATGCTACACTTGGTGAATTTTTTAGTAGCCTTATTTGTGATGCTTGCGAAGGATATGCAATTTTAGGTGGTGTTAGTTCTGAGAATAATGAAACAACTACTGGTATAGATTCTCAAAAAGATTCTTCTAATAAAGCAAATTCTTCCTCTTTAACTGGTAAAACTACAAGTGAAAATATTGGTATGGCCGTTTTTAAAGGCGATAAGTTGGTAGGTGAATTAAATTCTATTGAAACTTTGTCTTTTTTGGCTACAAGAAACGAAATTTCTAGTTTCTTAGTTTCTATTCCTGATCCTAATGATAGCAATTCATATATTGATATTTATTTAACTCCTATTATTGATTCTAGAGTAGATGTAGATATCGTCAATGGCTCTCCCTATATTAAGATTTCTTATTCTTTTACTGGACGTATTTATTCAATGAAAGCTGATTCTAGTTATTTAGATGATGACGTACTAAAAAAAGTTTCTACTTCTTGTTCTAACTATTTGGAAACTGTATTTTCAAACTACTTATACAAAACTTCTAAAGATTTAGAATCTGATATTAATGGTTTTGGTAAGTCTGCTAGAAGTAAGTTTTTAACTGCTCAAGATTTTGAGAATTATAATTGGCTTTCACATTATTCTGACAGCTTCTTTGATGTATCTGTTGATGCTTCTATTCGTTCAAGCTATCTACTGACTGAAACATAATTTTTTTAAATCAATTAATAGGAATATATAATATAAATTTCTATTGAAGATTGTTGGAGGTTTTTATGTTTGATTCTTTACAATTTATTTTATTTATTATTGTTATAATATTTATTTTTTTAAAGGTTGTAGCTTATGGTCTATATGAGATAAAGCAAGAAAATAATAAGTTTGGTGGGATTACTGTTATTGTGTTTTCTTTGGTTGTTTCAATACTTAGTATTGTTTCACTGTTTTCAATTTAGTTAAAAGTCGATTTTTCTATACAATAAATAATTGTTACTAGTCAGCTTTTAAATTAGATTGCCCTGTTTAACCGTAATTGTTTCAAAAAAATTTATCTCCCTTTTAAGGATATCCACCAATTTTTTTGAAATCAATTACTGACGCGGGCTTGAAATTAATATAGCTGACTAGTAACAATTCCTATGTCTATGATAATTTTATTTCACTATTTCAAAATCAATCTGTCTTAAAATCTTGCTAGCTTTCTTTACTCTAATTTTAACCTTATCGCCAATTTTGTATACTTTATTTGAATGTTCACCAATTAACTGTTTTCTATCTTCATCATAAATAAAATATTCATCACCCAAATCATCAAAACGAATTAAGCCTTCAATTGTATTTTCAAGTTCTACAAACATTCCAAATGAAGTAATTGAAGATACAATACCTTCATATTCTTCACCAATTCTTGATTCCATGTATTCAGCCTTTTTCAAATCTTCGGCTTCTCTTTCAACTTTAGTTGCAATCTTTTCTCTTTCTGATGATTGCTTTGCTCTATCTTCTGCTTGTTTTTGATGTTCTTCTATCCAGTTTTCTTTCACATCATAATTTTCTTCTAAATATTTTGATATTACTCTATGGATAAATAAATCTGGATATCTTCTGATTGGTGATGTGAAGTGGCAGTAATATTTACTTGCTATTCCAAAATGACCTTTATTTTCTGCTTCATATCTTGCAAGTTTAAGTGTTCTTAGCACTAAGTTTGATACTACTTTTTCTTCTTCTTTTCCTTTTGTTTCTTCCAATATTTTTGCAAATTCTTTTGGATAAATATTATCTTTATTTGCCTTTATTTTTAATCCAAAATTGATTAAAAATTTATTTAATTCTTGGATTTTCTCTATGTCTGGTTTTTCATGTACTCTATATATAAATGGAGCTTGTAGCCAATAGAATTTCTCTGCAATTGTTTCATTTGCAGATAGCATAAATTGTTCAATAATTTCATTTGCAAAACTTGTTTCATATTTTCCAACAGAAACTACTTTTCCATCTATATCTAAACCAATTTTACTTTCTGGAATATCTAAATTTAAATATCCTTGTTCCATTCTTCTATTTTTTAGAATTATTGCTAGTTCTTCCATATTTTTAAATTCTTGTATATATGGTTTGTATTTATTAATTACTGCTTCGTTTCCATCTAAAATTGCTTGAACATCATTATAGCTCATTCTTTTTGTTACTTTGATTATTCCTTTTACTACTTCACCTGAAACGACATTTCCCTTTTGGTCAATTTCCATTATACATGAAAGAGTAAATCTATCTTCACCTTCATTTAAGCTACAAAGTCCATTTGAAAGTTCTCTTGGAAGCATTGGTATTACTCTACCTAGCATATATATACTTGTTCCTCTAATTAGTGCTTCTCTATCTAACAAACTATTTTCCTTTACATAGTGACTAACATCTGCTATATGGACTTCTAACTTATAATTTCCATTATCTAACTTCTCTACTCTAACTGCATCATCTAAATCTTTTGCATCCTCTCCATCAATTGTAAAAATCTCTCTATCTCTAAAGTCTACTCTGTTTGGTATATCTTTTTCATCAATAGTATCTCCAAACTTTTTAGCTTCTTGTACAACCTCTTCTGGAAAAGTTGATGGCAAATTATATTCCTTAATTAATGAAAGCATATCTACACCTGCTTCATTAACATTTCCAAGTACTTCTATAATCTTACCTTCTGCATTTTTTCCGTTTTGAGGATATTTAGTAATTTTAACTAAAACCTTGTGGTTGTCTCTTGCTTTTCCAAAATTCTTTTTGGAAATAAAAATATCAGTGCCAAAGCTCCTATCATCAGGAACAACAAACCCAAAGCTTTTATTGTTTTGAAAAATACCAACAACAGTATCTTTCTCATGTTTTAAAATTCTAACAACTTTTCCTTCTGCACTTTTAACTTTGTTACTCTCTTCTAAAATCTCTATTAAAACCCTATCTCCGTTTAGGGCATTTAAAGAATTTTCTTTTGAAATATATATTTCATCTTCTTGGTCCTCTAAGCGCACAAAACCAAAACCTTTTTGGTTTTTCCTATAAATACCGTCATAATATGTCTTTTCGACTAATCTATAACGATTTTTTCTATTCTTTTGAATCTTCATCTCTAACTCTAAATTTCCAAGCACCTCTAAAAAATCACCATATTCATTTTTAGGTACTCTCATAATCATGGCTAATTCCTTAGCCTTCATCGGCACATAATCATCATCTTTCATTAAATCTAAAATCTTTTGCTGTTGCTCTTCCAATTCCATCTTTCCTTTCCGGGATTAGGGGACGGTCCTTAAAATCCCTGTTTTTAGGGATTATGGGACACTCCTTTAAATTCCTATTGTTCGCAAAAAAAGGCAGTTACTTTTGAAACCGCCCTTTTACTTATACTATGCCATATATAATATTCCTAATGCAATTGTTAATATAGCAAATACAATTGCTAATATTATTGTCCATCTTTTTTGTTTTCCTTCTTTTGTTCTTGCTTTGTTTTTTTCAAAGAAGTTATTTGTTGATGAACCTGTGATTGTTGAAGATAATCCTGCATCTTCTTTTGATTGTATTAGTGTTAAGATTATTAATGCTAATGCTACTAAAAAGTATATTACAATCAATATTCCTTTTGCTATTTCCATTTATATTCATTCCTCCTAACGGTTTCTCTCATTGATACTTGAATATTGTAGCACATATTTTTGTAAATTGCAATTGTTTTTCATAAATTTTTCCTTATTGCCTCAACTTTTATTTTTCGACATTTTTTATAAGCTATACTTTAGTTATATCTTTCAAAATACACCAAGTTCCAATTGGTTCTGGCAAATCTTTAAAAGTTAGCATCTCTTTAGTTGTTGGATGTTCTATTGTAAGCTCATAAGCCCATAAAGCAATTTGTTTTCCTTGTCCACGTTTTCCATACTTTTGGTCACCAAAAATACTATGTCCTGCATTTGCAAGTTGCACTCTTATTTGATGATGTCTTCCTGTATGTAGATTTATTTCTAAAAGACTTAAGTTTTTCACTTCATTATATGCTAATTCTTTATAATCTAATTTTGCAAGTTTAGCATTTTTCTTATCTTTGTTTACTACTTTACTAATATTATTTCTTTCATCTTTATATAAATAATCTTCTAATGAGCCTTCTTTTTCTTTAAATCTTCCATCAACGACTGCTAGATATTTTTTCTTAAAAACTTTTTCTCTTACTTGATTACTTAATCTTGATGCAGCCTTTGAAGTTTTTGCAAATATCATTACTCCACCAACTGGTCTATCTAATCTATGTACTAATCCTAAATATACATTTCCTGGTTTTTGGTATTTTTCTTTTATATATTGCTTAACTAAAGTTAGCATGTCCATATCTCCAGTTTTATCAGATTGTGATGGAATGTTTGGCTTTTTTTCAACTACTATAATATGATTATCTTCAAAAATTACTTTTAACTTCTCCATTTTAATCCTTTTCTTTTTTATTTTATCTATTATATTAATTTGTGAAAGAATTAAATATTTGGCTAGGCGCATGAATTTGAAATTTATGAGGCGTGCTATTGCACGTTGATTAAATTTCAAATGATATGCAACAACGCCAAATGCTAATTATTTCGCAAATTTTCCCATCTACCATAAATACCACAAGGCAAAATCAGTTTTGAATTTTCCATTGGTAATCCAATTTCACCCGCTTCTATTTTTCCCTTGTGTTTCCTTTCTACTGTTAATTCTAAAATATTTTTTAAGACTGTACTAGATATACCTGTTGTATATGAATTTATTAAGAAAAATATTGGTTTATCTGATAAGACCTCTGTACATAACTCTACTAAATCATATATATTGTTCTCAAATTGCCAAACTTCACCTTTTGCACCTCTTCCATATGATGGTGGGTCCATTATTATTGCATCATATTTGTTTCCTCTTCTTATTTCTCTATTCACAAATTTTACAACATCATCTATTATATATCTAACTGGTCTTTTTTCTAAGCCTGATGATATAATATTTTCTTTTGCCCAAGTTGTCATTCCTTTAGAACTATCAACATGACAAACTGAAGCCCCAGCAGATAAGCATGCAACTGTTGCTCCTCCAGTATATGCAAATAGGTTTAAAACTTTTATTTCTCTGTTATTTTTCTTTTCATTTTTTATTTTATTTATCATCCAGTCCCAATTTACTGCTTGCTCTGGGAATAATCCTGTATGTTTAAATCCCATTGGCTTTATATTAAATGTTAGATTTTTATAGTGTATTTGCCATTGGTTTGGTATTTTCTTTTTAAATTCCCAGCTTCCTCCCCCTGTTTTGCTTCTATGGTATGTTGCATTTATTTCTTTCCATTTGTTTGGAAATGTTTTTTGTTTCCATATTATTTGTGGGTCTGGTCTTGATAATATTACGTTTCCCCATTTTTCTAGTTTTTGTCCTTCTGCCATGTCTAGTATTTTGTATTCTTTCCATTCGTTTGCTATTTTCATATCTTTTTTGGTAGTTTAATAACTACTATCCTCCTATACTTAGAATAGTATTATTTTACCATATTTTATTGATTTTTCCAAGTGGGTTTATGAGATTTATATATTTTGTAAAATTTCTATGAAATTGTAAATCATTATAATATTTGCTGTTGAAAATGTTATTAGTGCTATTATTATTGTGGTTAGTAACTTATGCCTTTTAATTTTTTTATGTATTTTGCTTGTCCAACTTTCACTCCCTATCTGTAATCTGTTTAGTTTAGTATTGTATCTTATTTGAAAGATTTCGTCTTTTGCGTATTCCATAAATAATTTCCCCCTTATATTTTTTATTTATTATATGTATATGCTAGACTTTTAAAAATATTCCTATTTTAATTTAATCGCTTGATTCATAACTATACATAATTTGTATTTTCGTAAAATTAGTGTTATAATGTATATAGTTAGGAAAAAATTTTCCTCAACGACTAGCAAACCATATTATGAAGGGAGTATAACATTATGGATGAAAAAAAGAAACGGAACATTTTAAATGGGTTAGCTGTCGTAATTATTTTTTTACTGATTTCACTGTTGGTTTTTATAATCGCATTGATTATTCAAAATCGACAGGCAATTGGTACAGCTCTTTCCAGCATACCTCAAAACATTTGGAATTCTATTATGGATTTTCCATTGGATAACTTAATATCTGCTGGTATTGGAGCAAGTGTAGCGTTTATTTCTATGGGTATTGTTTTATACTTTAGAAGTAAACGGCACAAATAGTTATATGGTCACTGCATCAATATTTGATTGCAGTGACTTATTATTTATATATTAAATTTGCTCAATTTGGCTTTTAATATTTCGTTTTTCTAAATTTTCCTAGATTTTATACATATTCTGTGTTATACTTAACTAGAAACTATAAACAAGGAATATTCCTTAGCTTTCAATTCCCGAAGGAGGGATTACATGAAGAAAGCACTTGTAGTTTTATTCGGCTTAATTCTTGGATATTTAATATTTGATATCTATGAAATTAACCAATTTCGTAAGCATCATTTTCCTGGTGCTTACCAAACATTCTCCGATATACTAAAAAATCGGAAATGGATAAAAGTGGAGCGGTGATACCTCTCCACTTTTTATTTATAATCGTTTTACCCAAAACCAAATAAAAGTTGCGTCTCCAAACTATCCAAAAATGGTCAGTCCGAACCTGTCCCCAAACTAACCACAATTTTTTCTGCTAGTTCTTTTGTTATGCCTTTTACTTGCATTAGTTCTTCAATACTTGCTTTCTTGATTTTTTCAACACTTCCAAAGTGCTTTAATAGTGATTGTTTTTTTACTTTTCCAATTCCTCTTATTTCATCTAATTCTGATTTTGTTATGTCTTTATCTCTTAGTTTTCTATGATATGTTATTGCTGTGTCATGTACTGTGTCTTGGAATCTTGTAATTAAATGCATTAAGTTTTCAGATATTTTTAATTCTTTTCTATTTTCATCCATCAATGCTCTTGTTTGGTGTTTATCATTTTTTACCATTCCAAATACTTTGATATCTAATATGTCATTTTTTTCTTTTCCTTCATACTCATTTGCTACTTTTTCAATTGCTTTTCTAGTTGCTCTTATTTGTGTTATTCCTCCATCTGCAAAGATTACATCTGGCAAGTTTCCAAATCCTCCATTTGGATTTTCTATTGAATGTCTTAATCTTCTAGTAATTACTTCTTCCATACATCTTGGGTCATCTTGTCCAAATACTGTTTTTATTCTAAATCTTCTTGATAAGTTCTTTTTTATAACTCCATCTTGCAATACACACATTGCTGCTACCATGTATTCTCCTGATATATTTGATATATCATAAGTTTCTATTTTTCTTGGCAATTTATCCATTTTTAGAACTTCTTTTAGTTCCATTAGAATTTCACTTTTGTCCTTTTCTTTATTTTCTAATGTTACTTTTGCATTGTTTTCTGCCATTTCTACAAATCTTAATTTCTCCCCTTTTTTAGGGCTTTTTATTTCCACTTTTTTTCCTAACATTGTGGATAACCACTGTTCTAAGGCTTCTTTTTCTTCTAATTCTTCTCTTATCATTATTTTATTTGGTATGTTTGGATTATCTAAATAATATTGTTTTATAAATCCTGATAAGATTTCGCTATCTTCCATATCTTTTAAGTCATTATAGAAATAGTGCTCTCTTCCTATCATTTTGCTTCCACGTACAAAAAATATTTCTATACATATTTCTAATTCTGATTTTGCTATTCCTATTACATCTATGTTATTTTCTGATATGTTTGATACTTTTTGTTTTTCTGACACTCTCTCAATTGCTTGTATTCTATCTCTTAAGTATGCTGCTTGTTCAAAATCTAACTTTTCTGATGCTTTTTTCATTTCTTTTTCTAGTTCTTTTATTACTTTTTCTGTTTTTCCATCTAACAAGTCTATTATTTCATCAATTTGTTTTCTATATTCTTCTTTTGTTACATATCCCATACATGGTGCTAAACATCTATTTATGTGGTAATTTAGACATGGTCTTGTTCTTTCTTTTAATGTTCTACATTGTCTTATTTTATATTTTTGTTTTATAAAGTCTACCATTTCTCTTGCTGCTCCAGGATTTGCATATGGTCCAAAATATTTTGACCCATCATTTATTAATCTTCTTGTTATAAATACTCCTGGATAATCTGATTTTAAATCTATTTTTATATATGGATATGTTTTGTCATCTTTTAATAAGACATTAAATTTTGGTCTGTTCTTTTTTATTAAGTTACATTCCAAAATTAATGCCTCTGCTTCATTATCTACAACGATATATTCAAAGTGGTCAATTAGACTAATCATTTTTTCTATTCTTGCTGTTCTATCATTTTTTCTAAAATATTGCCTTACTCTATTTCTTAGAGATACTGCTTTTCCTACATAGATGATATTGTCCTCCTTATCTCTCATGACATATACACCTGGTTTATTAGGCAATTTTTTTAGTTCTTCTTCAATATTAAACATTTCTTACCTCTTTTTGTTTTTTATATGATTTTATTCAAAATATCCTATATATGGTAAATTTCTGTATTTTTCGTTGTAATCTAAGCCATATCCTACAACAAATTCATCATTTATTGAAAATCCTATGTAGTCCACATTTAATTCTAAAATTCTTCTAGATGGCTTTGATAACATTGTTGCAATTTTTAAACTGTTTGGCTCTTTTTGTTTTAGATAGTCAATTAAAAAGGTTAAAGTTCTTCCAGTATCTATTATATCTTCTACTATTATGACATCTTTTCCTTTTATACTGTTTCTAATGTCACTGTTTATTTTTATATTTCCAGTGCTTTCTGTTCCTTCATAGCTTGATACATCCATAAATTCCATTTCTACGTTGCTTTTTATGTTTTTAGCTAATTCTGTCATGAACATTACTGAACCTTTTAGTATTCCTATAAATATAAGATTTTTTCCTTCATAGTCTTTTTCGATTTGTTTTGCTAATTCTTCAATTCTTTTTTCTAATCTTGATTTATTTATTAGTACATTTATTTCCATAACTTTTCCCCTTTTTTTCTAAAGGTTTTGTCAAAAGTTTTCTAGTAAAAACTCTTGTAACCCTTGATTTGATAATGTTTTTCTAGAAATATGGTTTTCCCCCCTTGACTACTTCGTTTTATGTTCCTCTTGATTAACTTAATATATGTTTTATAAATTTTGTAAAGGCTGGGCAAAGCTCATTCATTTTAGCCTTTATGAAATTTTTAAAACATATTATAATTTTAAAATGAGGAAAGACAAAACTCGTGCATTTAATTTATGTTTACCATTTTTTCATAGAACTTTTTACATTATCTTTCTAAATTATACTAGATTTTCTTCTCTTTTTCAATTGCTATTTCTGAAATTTTTTTCATAAAACTTGACAAATCTGCAAATACTATGTAAAATAGAATATGTGAAAATTAAATATTAATTGCGTTCGTACAATGCAAAGCTTCTAGAAGTTACTTTTAGAGAATAAGGGTCACCGGCTGTAAGCCCTTTAAGGTCAACCTAGAAAAGTGAAACACATTGGAGCAAATTTTGATAAAGTGGAAAACTAATTTAATGATTCAATTTTAAATTATTTTAGTTTTCAAGTTGGGTGGTACCGCGGAAATTATTTCGTCCCTGCATTTGCATGGACGTTTTTTGTTGCTTAAAATTGTGAATTAGATTTATATTTTAATTAATTTACAATTCTATTCATCAATTATACGTTCATAAGTTTAAATTAAATGAAAGGAATGATTTAAAATGATTGAAAACAAGTACAGAACTCATACTTGTAATGAAATTTCTTTAGAAGATGTTGGAAAAAAAGTAAGAATTGCAGGATTTGTTGAAACAATCCGTGATTTAGGAGGTCTTGTATTTCTTGATATCAGGGATATGTATGGAATAACACAAGTTGTAACTTCAAGAGAATCAGAAGATGTAGATTTTGCTTCTCATATTCCAATTGAATCTTCTGTTACTGTATATGGAGAAGTTAAAAAAAGAGATGAAGAAACAATTAACCCTAAATTAAAAACTGGTCTTGTAGAAATTCGTATTGAAGAAATTGAGGTCTTAGGTAAAAGAACAAAAAATTTACCTTTTGAAATAAATGCAGACCAAGATGTTAGAGAAGATTTACGACTTCAATACAGATTTTTAGATTTAAGGAATTCTAGATTAAAAGATAATTTAATATTACGTGCAAAAGTAATTCAATTTTTAAGAAATGAAATGATAAATCAAGGCTTTTTGGAAGTGCAAACTCCGATATTAACAAGTTCATCACCAGAAGGCGCAAGAGACTATCTTGTTCCAAGTAGATTGCATCCAGGAAAATTTTATGCATTGCCTCAAGCTCCACAACAATTTAAACAATTGTTAATGGTTTCTGGTATTGATAAATATTTTCAAATTGCTCCTTGTTTTAGAGATGAAGATGCCAGAGCTGACAGAGCTCCTGGTGAGTTTTATCAATTAGATATGGAGATGTCATATGCAACTCAAGAGGATGTTTTTAGTGTTATTGAACCTGTAATGTATAATACTTTTAAAACTTTTTCTAATAAAAAAGTTTTGGAATATCCTTTCCCTAGAATTCCATATAAAGAAGCAATGCTTAAATATGGTACTGATAAACCAGATTTGAGAAATCCTTTATGTATTATTGATTTATCTGAATTCTTTAATAAATGTACATTTAAACCATTTATTAATAGAACTGTAAGAGCAATTAAAGTTGAAAAACATTTATCTAAAGGTTTTCATGAAAAATTATTACAATATGCTCTATCTATTGGAATGGGCGGTCTTGGATATTTAGAAGTTCAAGAAGATTTAAGTTTTAAAGGACCTATTGATAAGTTTATTCCTGACGAATTGAAAAAGACTTTACTTGAACTTGCTGATTTAAAGAAAGATGATACAATTTTCTTTATTGCTGATAGTGAAAAAAGAGCAACTGAGCTTGCTGGTCAAATTAGAACAGAACTTGGAAATCGTTTAGATTTAATTGATAAAGATGTATTTGCTTTTGCTTGGATTATTGATTTTCCAATGTTTGAATTAGATGACCAAGGAAAATTATCATTTAGCCATAATCCATTTTCTATGCCTCAAGGTGGCTTAGAGGCTTTAGATGCTAAAAATCCATTAGATATTTTGGCATATCAATATGATATTGTTTGTAATGGTGTTGAGCTTTCTTCTGGAGCTGTTAGAAACCATGATATTAATATAATGTTAAAAGCATTTACTATGGCTGGTTACACAGAGGATGAAGTTAAAACTAAATTTGGTGCGTTGTATAATGCTTTTCAATATGGTGCTCCACCTCATGCTGGTGTTGCTCCTGGTATTGATAGAATGCTTATGTTATTAACTGATTCTGATAGTATTAGGGAAGTTATTGCTTTTCCTTTGAATAGTAAGGCTCAGGATTTAATGATGGTTGCTCCAAGTAATGTTAAGCGTGAACAATTAAGAGATGTACACATTCAATTAGATATTAAAAAATAGTTTTTTTCAATTGAAAAGGCGATAGAAATATGATCTATCGTCTTTTAGGTTTTTCTTTTCATGACTTTTTCTTGTACACCTTTATTTCATTTTTACTTAAAGGTTGCAAAGTGAACTTTTCACATTTTTCATTGATTTCTTTTAAAAGTCTTTTTATTCTATCATACTCTCTTTTAGAATATGGAATTATTAGGCTTGTTAATTCTTTATCCCTTTGTTCTTCAGACTTTTTAAAATTACATGCTACTTCTTCAATGATTTTCCGTATAAATCGCTCATCTGTCATAATTTTACCCTCCATATAGTCCTTGTATTTACTGTTGCACATTAATTATAGTGTCTCTTTATTTAGTTGTCAATCCCCCATTATTATTAATCTCCAAAACAATTTCCCCATCTTCATCTGTCCTATAAATCTTTGTGCCACTTATTCTTTCAAGTACTTCTACTGTTGGATGACCAAACATATTATTTTTTCCAACTCCAATCAAACAAATTTCAGGATTAACTTTTTCAAAAAAACTTTGTGTTGTTGAAGTTTTAGAACCATGATGCGCTACTTTTAAAACATCTGATTTTAAAATATCTTCTCCTTTTTCTTCATAAAAATCTAAAATTTTCTTTTCTGCCACGTCTTCTATATCTCCAGTAAATAGCATTGAAAATTTACCATATCGCAATTTCATAACCATCGCATTATTATTCAAAATATTCTCTTGTATTTGCTCCTCAATTGGCCACAAAATATCAAAATACAAATTATTTTCTATCTTTAAACACTCTCCCTGCTTTAGAACTTTTACTTTAATTTTTTTATCTTCTACAATCTTCAAAAATTTTTGATAATTTTCCGAGTCCTGTTCTTGTTTTGATACATATACTTGTCCAACTCTTAACTCTTCCAAAATGGTTAAAATCCCACCAACATGGTCTTGGTCAAAATGAGATATAAATACATAATCTAACTTTGTATAACCCCTGTCTAAAATATATGGTAATAATGTACTCTTCCCCACATCATATTCTTCAGACATACTTCCACCTCCATCTATTAAAATCGTTTTATTTTGAGGTGTAGTTATAAATGTACAATCACCTTGTCCAACATCAACAAAATGAATTTTCAATTTTTGAGGAATAGTATTTAGAATAAAAACCAATGAAACAAAAACTATCAAAACTTTTAAAACTTTATTTCTATTTTGCCTAAACTTAAACTTCAAAAGTGCTACTAAATTTCTAATTCTTATACTTGTAAAATCAGGGTTTTTCAAATTAAACGCTATATAAATTTTATTAATGACAATTACACATATATAATAGATTACTATTTGCCAAACTTTTGGGGTTGGAATATATATTTTTGAAAACGGCAAATGACTAATCTCAGATATACTAATCAAAATTTGAATTCCTACCGACATAAAAATTGATAAGATTTTCGCAATTTCTATTGATATAAATGATATAAGAATACAAACAAATCCTACAATAATAATTGGGCCAATAATAACACTTACTAAAATATTTGAAATAAAAAAATATATCCCCAATATATTAAAATTAAATAACAATATTGGTAAAATCACTATTTGTGCAGAAAGTGTAACTGAAAGCATTTCCTTTATTTTATCCATAAATAATATAAATTTTCGATTTATTCTATATTTAATTTTTTTATTTCGTATTTTTAGTTTTCTTAAAAAATTATAAACATTTTTATTAAAACAAACTATTCCAATTGTTCCTAAATAAGATAACTGTAAGCCCACATTTAATATTAAAAATGGATTATATACTAATAAGATAAGAAGTGATAAACTAATTGAAGTCCAAATATCATTTTTTCGATAAATCAGTTTAGAAATCAACATGATTATTCCCATTAAACTTGCTCTTACAACTGATGGTGAAAATCCTGTTATAAACATATACATTACTAAAACTATTATTGTTATAATTCTTGTTTTTCTTTTTCCAATTCCATTTTTTAATATTAGTTCAATACCTATAACTATATAAGTTATATGCATTCCTGATATTGCTAAAACATGAGATATATTTGCTATTTTAAAATTATCATTTACCTCTTCTTCAACTTTACTTGTATCTCCTAATATTAAACCTGTAAATATAGCACTATATTTTTCCGGAATTAATTTATTTATATTTTCTTTTATTTTTAAATTAATATTATTTGCAAAAGTAAAAATTGGATTATTACTATTATTAGTTAAAATCTCTATGCTATCAGCTTTAATTGTTCCGTGAATTTTAATTGATTTTAGATATTCTTTATAATCAAAACCACCATAATTTCTGCTCTCTGATGGTTCTACAAATTCTCCTTTAATCAAAATCTTATCACCATACTCTAACTCAATATTTTTGTTCTTATTTACACTTAAAATTAAATTAATATCTTTATACTCAGTTTTAATTTTATATGTATCTTTATATTCTTTTTCTTCTTTATTACTATCTACTATGGCAATAAGCGTTAATTCTTCTCCATCTTTATACACATTTTCATATCCTTTATTTTGGAAATTGACTATAAGATTTGAAATTATTGAAATTATAACAATTAAATAAATTGACTTTCGATTAAAGAATATCTTTATATATCTAAAATATCTTCTCGGTGATAGAATATTCCATTTATTTTTTGACAAAAAAGTTTTTAAGATAAAATATATTGCAGCTATAAAAATATATAAAAGAGCTACACTAAAATTAAAGTATAGCCCCCATAATATACCTATCATATACCCTATAACTGCAATTAAAATCGGTCGTTCTTTCAAAATTTTCCTCCTTTAATTGCTTTTAAAAAATTCTTCTTGCCCCTACATAATTATTGTTGTAATATCCTGAATTAATTGTATCTGTTGTAACACCTGTTGAAGAATTTTCTGCATGTACTATCATTCCTCCACCAATGTAAATTCCAACATGATTAATTCCAGATTTTCCAAACATTACTAAATCTCCAGGTTGCAAATTTGCTCTTGATACTGCTGTACCATTACTATATTGTCCTGCTGCTGTTCTATTTAGACTTACTCCAAATTGTTTATATATATATGAAGTAAAACCTGAACAGTCAAATCCTGTACTTGGTGAAGATCCACCATAAACATATTTATAACCTATATATGATTTAGCTTTGGCAACTACTGCTGCTCCTGAGCCAGAAGCTGATGTTGTTGATGCTGTTGTACTTGCTGTTGTATCTTGTGTTTGTGTACTTGATTGTGTACTTGTAGTTGACCTTCTTGTTGTTGATGACCTTGAAGTTGTTTGTCTTGTTGAAGATAATAGGTTTGTTGCAATGTAACCATTTTGTCCATTTACAGTCACTCTGCTCCATCCACCTTCTTCTGATTGTACTACAACCTCTGTATTCATCGTTGCATTTGTTACAATTTCAGATGATGTATTTGGCTCTCTTCTAACATTAACTGTTGATGCATTAACATACATGGTTTTTTGAGTACTTTGTGCTTGTTCTTGAGCTGCCTGTTGTTCAGCTGCTTCTTGTGCAGCTTGTTGTTCTTGTGCTATTTTTTCTTGTTCAGCCTTTGTTAGAATTTTTTCTTTTCTTATCCAACCTTTTGTATTTTGAGTTTCTACACAAACCCAACCATTTATGATTTCAGTTACATTAACTTCTTCATCTTTCTTTACTTCAATTGTTTCTGTTGCATTAATTACAGGAACAATTTTCAATTTTGTATCTTCTTCAATAATATTTTTCCCTAATTCTATTTCATCTTCTGTTTGTTCACTTTCTTGTAAATTTTGCTCTGCATTATCCACATTTTGTTCTTCTTCTGTTGATGTTATATTATTTTCATCCCCGAGTATTAGTCTCTTGATTGTTTACTTGTTCTGTAACAGCTATTAAATCTTGTCTTATATATCCTGTTATTCTTCTTGCTATTACTTTGTACCAATCTCCATCTTGTTCTACTATTTCAACTTCTTCATTTAATGTAAGTTGTTCTAATATTGTGCTATTTTCATCTGGTGATTCTCTAAGATTAGCTAAATCTACTGTTACTTTTGCTGTATTTGCTGCTAAACTCATATTTATAAAAAACAAACTAGCTAATACCATTGCTGCCACAATTAGTATGTTTTTTATGTCTTTTTTTACTTTCATTTT
>CALXJZ010000008.1 GCA_944388745.1 uncultured Clostridia bacterium | reverse complement strand
ATATTATCTATAATATCTTTACATTCTCTCCAATTTAAGACTTTCAAGCAATCATATTCTTTTGAAAGTTTTTTTGCAATCTCCTTTGTTTTATCTGTTGACTTCAAATCTGCTACTATTATGTTTTTCAAATAATCTTCTTTACCATATAAAATTTTAAATAAAATCGAACGTAAAAATCCTTCTATTTTTTCTTCTTGATTTTTGACAGCTATTATTATGTATATACCATCTGATTGCATTTTTGTATACGTGGTTATATATATAATTGTTTTTATAATTTCAAATAAACCATAAAGGGCTAATGTCCAAAATATGGTATTCAATATAAATTCCATATCATTTGCCTCCTATGGTTTATTTTATGCTTTTTATTCAATTTTGTTACTAGTTTTATTATTAAAGGTCCGTCCCCTATTCCCCGATTTTAGGGATTTTTAGGACCGTCCCCTTAATCCCGGTTAGTACCACTCTAGCTCCCAACCATCTAGTATTACAGTGTCTCCTTCACACACTCCCATTTTTTTTAATTTGTCTTCTATTCCCATGTTTTTCAAACATTTTTGTAGATAGTACATTGATTCATTGTCTTCTATATTTATTCTTCCCATTAGTCTTTCTACTGCTTTTCCTGTTACTATAAATACTCCGTCTTCTTTCTTTATCTCCCATTGGTCTTTTTTATCTTCTAGTGTGTATATTACTTTATCTTCTATTTCAACTAATTCTTCTTTTGGCAATTGTTTTAATTCTTCTGATACATAATCTATTAATTCTTGTACACCTTGCCTTGTTGCTGCTGATATTTTAAATAGTTTTAAATTTTCTTTCTTTGCTAATTCCTCGACTTCTTTTAATGTACTTTCATCTTGAATTACATCTATTTTATTTGCTACTATTATTTGTTTTCTTTTACTTAATTTTTCGCTATACTTTACTAACTCTTTATTTATAGCATAAAAATCTTCTACTGGATTTCTTCCTTCTTGTCCAGACACATCTAAGAAGTGTAATAATAATCTTGTTCTTTCAACATGACGTAAAAACTGAATTCCAAGTCCAACTCCTTCACTTGCTCCTTCAATAATTCCAGGAATATCTGCGATTACAAATCCATTTCCATCTTTTGTTTTTACTACACCAAGATTTGGTTCTAATGTTGTAAAATGATAATTTGCAATTTTAGGTTTTGCATCTGTTACAACTGATAAAAATGTTGATTTTCCTACATTTGGAAAACCTAATAATCCAACATCTGCAAGTAATTTTAGCTCTAAGATTACTTCTTTTTCTTCTCCTCTTTCTCCATCTTCTGAAAATCTAGGAGCTTGTCTTGTTGAAGTTGCAAAATGTGAATTTCCTCTTCCTCCACGTCCACCTTTTAGTATTAATTCTTTTTGGTCTGGATGTGATAAATCTGCAACTATTTTTCCAGTTTCAGCATCTTTTACAACAGTTCCTATTGGTACTTTTATAATTAAATCTTCTCCATATTTACCATTGCAATTGCTTCCACTTCCATTTTCACCATTTTTTGCTTTAAATTTTTTATTATATCTAAAATCAATTAATGTGTTTTTATCTTTATCTACTTGGAAATAGATGTCTCCACCTTTTCCTCCGTCTCCTCCATCAGGTCCTCCTGCTGCTACGTATTTTTCACGACGAAAGGTTGCTGCTCCATTTCCTCCATCTCCTGATTTTATAATAATTTTTGTATAATCCGTAAACATAGTTTTTATTACTCCTATCTGGTATTTCCATTATTTTTAGCATACTCTTGAGTCAGTCTTTTTATTGCATTTGCAATTCCTAAAGAATCTGGTTCTGCATTATGACTTAATTTACCATTTTTGTCTATTCCACCAATATAAGATAAACCTTTTCGACTACTATATTTTTCTGCACCAGATAATAACTCTAAAACTGTTCTTATTTCTTCTGGATTATTGGCAATTTCAATATCAGAAAATCTTTTAGGTAAATCAAAACATACTGGTATTCCCATTACTGCTTTATCCAAGAATTCAACATCATCCTCATTTGGTATTGAATGAACATACCCTTGATATAAATATGTTCCACTTCCATCTTTTCCTATTTTATCTAATCTTCTTATTCTAAGAATATCCCCTGTTTCAACATTTATTCCATCATAATCTTCATATGTCTTACCATTTATTTTATATTGTCCTACTTTTCTTAGATATGGATTTTCAATTCTTCTTTTCATAGTTTCTTGCATCTGTGCAACATATCCTCTAGCATCTAAATCTTCCAAGAACTTTCTTTCTCTTTCCTTTTCTTGCTCTTGTCTTTTAGCATCTTTCTCTGCTAATAACTCTTCTCTTGCTCTTCTTTGTGCTAAAATTTCTGGGACAACTTTTTGGGTAACATATTGTTCAACCTTTTGGCTCTTTTTAGTAATTTCATATCCTTTATCTGTATAATCAACTATACCTAAATATTCACATACTTTATTTTCTGATGCATTTTGTTTCTCATATTCATATGCTACTGCTTGCAAAACATTGCCATCTGGTTGTTGGCCTTCCTTTAATTCAAATGCAACATCGTCTGCCAAATCTTCGATCAATGCATCTCCGTCTCTAACTTTTATTGCTTTTGCTAACATTAATTTTGTTATTTCTCCGTTCCTATGTTTTGCCTTAAGCCCTTGTTCTTCTAGTCCAAAAATTGTAATTGTATATCCTTTTTCTATACTATTAAAAAAATTATTAAATATCTCTCTACCTTGTTTATCTGTATATAATTCTTTCCTTTTATCTCCAGAAATTCTTCCTTGTTGATTTCTTTTATTAAATATTTCACCTAAATATCCCATAATTTTCTCCTCTTTTATACTTACTATGTACTAATTATTTTTCAAATTACTCAAAATAGTCTAACTTCATAGCATGTTTAACCTTCTTCATTGTCTCTTTTGCTGTTTTTCTTGCTTTTTCAGTTCCTTGTTTTAATATTTCATCCACTATTTCTGGATGTGCTTCATAATATGCTCTCTTTTCTCTTATTGGTGTTAAATATTCTATGATATTTTTTGCTAATTGTTTTTTACATGCTACACAGCCTCTTTTTCCTGCTTTACACTCTGAGCATACTGTATCAACTTCTTCTTTATTTGAAAATAGTTTATGATAATAATATACCATACATACATCAGGATTTCCTAAATCATCTTTTTTTATTCTATTAGGGTCTGTTACTGCACTCATAACTTTTTTTGTTATTTCTTCTTCACTATCTGATAAATAGATTGCATTTCCGAAGTGATTTTCCCATTTTTTCATTTCCATCTAAACCTTTTATTCTCTTTCCATCAGATAATACTATTTTTGGTTCTTTTAATACTTCTCCATATATATTATTAAATTTTCTAACTATTTCTCTACATTGCTCAATTAAAGGTTCTTGGTCTTCTCCTGCTGGGACTAATTCACCTTCAAATGTTGTTATATCTGCTGCTTGACTTACAGGATATCCTAAAAATCCATATGTTACACTTTCTCCAAATAGTTCTTTTTTTTGTGCTATTTCTGTTTTTACTGTTGGATTTCTTTCTAGTCTTGCTATTGTAACTAAATTTGAATAATATACTGTTAGTTCTGCTGTTTCTGGTATCATTGATTGAATATATATTGTTGTTTTTTCTGGGTCTATTCCACATGATAAATAGTCCATTGCAAGTTCTCTAACATTTTTTCTTACTTTTTCTGGATTGTTAAAATTGTCTGTTAATGCTTGAACATCTGCAATTAGTATATACATATCATATTCTCCAGAGTTTTGCATTTCTACTCTCTTTTTTAAAGAGCCAAAATAGTGTCCTATGTGTAATTTTCCTGTTGGTCTATCTCCTGTTAATATTCTTTTCTTATTCATTACTTTGAAGTTTCCTCCTCTTTTCTTTCTAATTCTTTCTTTTTATCTTCAAATTTATTATACAAATCTTTTATTGGTTGTAAAGTACTTTTTTCATATTTCCCACTATTATCTAATCTATTAACTTTTGCTTGTAACCATTTATCGTAATACTCAATATAATCATTTTTTTCTAAATAATTTAGTCTCATCAATATATCATAAATTTGCTTTACCCAATTTTCATTTTGCATAAATTTATATTCAAATTTACAAAATATAGCTCTTTTTCTTTTTGTAAATTGATCATCAGCATCTAATTGCTTTATTTTATCTTCTACTAATTTTCTTATTGTTCTTTTTTCTTCTTCACTAATTCGAATATCGGCTCTATTAGGATTTGACACTATATCAATAAATTTATATATTTGCTCATAATTTTTTGCGGTTGATTCTATCATCTTTTCAAATTTTTCTTCTAATGAAGGTAATTTTTTTGCATCCATCATATTTAAATATTTTGTATTTAAATCTTTATTCGTAAAAAAGATTATTCCTTCTAATAGCTCATCTCTATTATCTATTCCATAAAAAAAATATTTTTCAAAATTTTTTTGATTAAATTCATACATCCTTTTATCTCCAATCCTGATTAATATCATTTATCTTCATCAAAATTAATCTTTTTATCAACTATATATTGTGGTCTACCCTTTGACTCATCATATATTCTACCAATATATTCAGAAATAATCCACAATGAAAGTAATTGAACTCCTGCAAAAAATGTTACAGCTACAATTATTGATGTCCAACCTGCTGAAAGTTGATTTAGTTTAAATATATATGATATTAAAGCATAAATCAATAAAATTATTGAAATTATTATAGAAACTATACCTAATGCTCCTACTAATTTTAGTGGTTTAGTTGAAAAACTAATTATTCCATCTGATGCAAGTTTTAACATTTTTTTCAATGGATATTTTGTTTTTCCTGCATATCTTTCTTGTCTTTCATATTCATATGCTTCTTGTTTAAATCCAACCCAACTAAATAGTCCTCTTAAAAATTTATTATGTTCTGGAAGTGAATTTATAACATCTACAACTTTTCTATCAACTAATCTAAAATCACCTGTATCTTTTGGAATTTCAACATCTGATAATGCATTTAGTGTTTTATAAAACATTTTTGCAGTTAATAATTTAAAAGCTGATTCACCTTTTCTTGTTTTTCTTTTTCCATATATTACTTCATTTCCTTGCTCCCATAGTTCAAGCATTTGTGGTATTAACTCTGGTGGGTCTTGCAAGTCTGCATCTATTATTATTATTGCATCTCCTGATACCTCTTTTAAACCTGCTGTTACTGCTGCTTGATGTCCAAAGTTTCTTGAAAATGATATTATTTTTGCTCTTTTATCATCTTTTGCAATATTTTCTAATATTTCCAATGTTTTATCTTTACTTCCATCATTAACAAATATGATTTCATAATCATATTTTTCTTCTAAACTTTTTAATACATTACTTACTTTTTCATAGCACTCTTTTGCTACTTCTTCCTCATAATACATTGGTATAACTACTGACACTTTTTTCATTATTACTTTTATTCCCTCCTAAAGCACAAATCTAGTTGGAAAAGAATTAAATTTTAGCAAGGAAAATTTTATTTAAAAGGCAAGGGCGCATATGTTTATATGTAACCGCGTTTTAAATAAAATTTGACGCAGATAAAATTGTAATTATTTTCCAAGGCTAGTTTTTCTAAATACAACAAACTTACTAAATAAGTAATTAACTATAACAACCATAACCTGTGTTACAATTTTAGATAAAATATCATTTATATTAAATACCTTTACCATTAAAGCAAAAGTTCCAACATCACAAGTTATTCCTGAAACTACTCTTGCTAAAAAGAATGATGCACATTCTTTTAGCAATTCTTTTTTGGTTTCTGTTTTACTATCAAAGACAAATATTTTATTTGTTACATAGGCAAATATAACTCCACAAACCCATGCAATTCCACTACTTAGAACTTCATCTATTCCAATTGCCCTTGCAAATATACAATATGCAACAAAATTTACTATTGTGGTTAATCCGCCAAATACTAAATAATTTATAATTTCTTTATAATTTAAATATAGTCCTTTTATTGTTTTCCAATTTATATTTTTCAAATTAATATCTTTTAATGTTACTTTATTTTCTTCCATTTATCTCTCATTTCTTTCCTTTTGATTTACGTACTAATACTGTAATAAATATTATTACAATTATAATAGCAATTATTGTTAAAAATATCAATAAATCTGCATCAATTGAGAAGCTGTTTACATTTTCTTCTATAACTGATGACGATTGTGTGCTGTTAGTTTCTTCTACTTCATTTGCTACCTGATTATCTGTATTTGATAATTCATTATTTTCTACATCACTTGAAGTTTCTTCTAATGGTTTATCTCCATTTGTAGTATTTTGTTGGTTTTCCTGTTCTTCTTGTTGTTCTTGTATTAATTCTTGTGTTTCTTGTGCTGCTGCTTCATCGTCAAACTCTGCAAATCCTTTGCTACTATTAGGGTCTCTATCTATTGCATAAGAATTAAGTGTGGTTAAAAATATAGCTGTTATTATTATACTGAATATAATTATACAATTTATTACTATTTTTTTCATAAATAGCTCAATCCTTTCATTAATTTTTTTATTGTAACTATTGTTCTAATAATCCAATCAAACTGTTTATTATTTCACTATCTGACAATTGATTATTCTTATTTTCTGTTAGAAAAATAATATATTGATTTCCATTATCAAAATACTCATAAGTTTGATATCTATCCATATTTTCAAATGAATATCTTTGTATTTCACCTGTTAAATCATCTACAATATAGCATATACTTGAAACAGATAACATATATTGTTTTTTTGAATTTATTGCATTAATTATTTTTGTATCATTTTCATTAGGATTGCTTTCTTCTTGCACTTTCATATATCCATCTTGGTCTATTGTATATGTGTTATTAAAAATTCCACTATTATTGAACATACTCAATATTTTGTCTCTACTATCACTTTCTACCCATATACCATTTTTCTCTGGTTTATTATCTTCATATATTTGATTTATTTCTTGCATTTGTGGTAAATCATTTTTTACCATTCCTGCAAAAGCTACTTTATATTTTATGCTTGGTTTTACAACTACAACTTCTCTTCCATCATAGCTATCTATTTGTACTTCATAAATATTGCTATCTCCTGTTGCACCAGTATTATATTTTATTTCATCAATTTTTTGATTTTCTTCATCTGTATTTATTTCTTCTTCGACATTATTTTTAGTATTATTATTTTCTTCAATAATATTATCAGTTGCGGTATTATCAACCGCAACCTTATCATTTTCTTTATTATTAATCAAAATTGCTGCAACTATTATAACTAGTACTACCAATATTATTGCTACACCTATAATTATCTTCTTTTTCATTTCTAATTACATTCCCTTCTACAATCACATACAAAATCTCTACATAGAATATAACATATCTAATGTACTTGCTATATATCTATTAGAAAAATTATGATTTAAAACTGCTTGATGTCCATTTACACTATTTCCATAGTTAGGTAATTCGATTAATGCTGCTTTAGCTGCTCTTCCATTAGCTCCTAAATTTGTTCTTGCCCAATTAATTAAATATCCTGTTCCATAACTTCCTACTGAATCAGTATTATTTTCAGAAAATTGTTTTCTATAATATCCACAAATTTGTGAATCTCCTATTAATTGTTGTGTCCATCCATGTAAATCTACTAATACTGTCTGTCCATTTGTTGCTCTATTAGCATATAGAAAGTCTCTTAAATTTGCTGCTTCATATGCTTGGAATCCTGCTGTGCCATTATAGTTTCTATCATCAGTATATCTATGATATGAACTTCCAATTTGCCAACATCTATTTAAGTCTATTCCTTTGTTTCCAGGTGCTGCACTATAAAGTGTAGTTCTTCCTGGTCCGTTATTTGTCCATCCATTTGTTATTCCATCCATATTTACACCAGGGAATATATAAATTGTCCATTTATTTGCAAGGCTTACATCTGATTTAGTTATTAATTCATTATAGAAATTATTTGCTATTTCAATTAATTCTTCACCATCTCTTGCCCATAAATCTTCATATCCATGTATTGCAAATGTTGCAAAAAATACATTTGGTCCGCTTCCCCATTTATAATATCTTTGATAGCTTCCTCCACCATTTGCAACCTTTAGTCCTGTTGTTCCATAAGTTCCTTCATAGTAATCTATATCTTGAACTCTATCACTTTTTACAAGTTTAAACTTTTGAGCATTTGAGCCATTTCCATAGCATACTGCTACATTTGTTCCATTTGCTGCTACTCCATTCGCAACATCTAAATATAATCCATTACATTTTGAAATTATATTATAATATCCATTTCCTGCATCTTTTAAAAGCCATCTTTGAGCATCTGCTCCATTTCTACTGCATTGCCATACATTAGTTCCAGAAGCTGTACCTGCATTTGCTACATCTAATGCTTGATTTGAACGTACTGAAACAATTTCATAATATCCATTTCCCATATAAAGTACATTAAATCTTTGTCTATTAGCTGTTACTTTTTGATATAACTGCACATTTGCTCCACTTACCATTGAACCTAATGAAACATCTAATACATAATTACTATTTATTGCACTTTCTATTTGATATATTCCTTCTTCTACTGTTGGGTCATATTTCATAAATGTAAATTTTTGTGCATTTGAATTATTACCATAACATACTGCTATATTTGTTCCATTTGCAGCTACACCATTTGCTGCATCCAAATATAATCCATTACATTTTGAAATTATATTATAATATCCATTTCCAACATATTTTAATAACCATTTTTGAGCATCTTGTTCATTTTTATAACATTGCCATACATTAGTTCCAGGTGTTTTTCCTGCATTTGCTACATCTAATGCCATTCCTGAATGTACTGCTGTTATTTCATAATATCCATCGTCTAAGTATCTAACATTAAATCTTTGATTTGTTCCTCCTGCATATTCATATAAAGCTACATTTGCTCCACTAGTTTGTGAGCCGTTTGCAACATCTAATACGAAATTATTATTTATTCCTGATTTTATTACATATGTTCCATCTTCTAATATTGGCTCAACAGGTGTATTTTCATCATATTTTTCAAATTTGAATTTTTGTGCATTTGATTTATTTCCATAGCATACTGCTATATTTGTCCCATTTGCAGCTACACCATTTGCTGCATCTAAATATAATTCATTACATTTTGATATCACATAATAATATCCATCTCCTGCTTCTTGCAATATCCATTGTTGTGCATTTGAATTGTTTTTTGTACATTGCCATACATTAGTTCCTGCTGTCGTTCCACCATTAGCAACATCTAATACTTTTCCAGAATGTACTGCTGTTATTGTATAATATCCATTTCCGATATGCTTTACTTCGAATCTTTGACTATCTATTAATATGTTTTCATATAATTGCACATTTGCTCCACTTATATTTGAGCCATTAGCTACATCTAATACATAATTATTATTAATTGCTGATTTTATTACATATGTTCCATCTTCTAATGTGTGTTCATATACTGGCTCAACATATTTTTCAAATTTAAATTTTTGTGCATTTGAATTATTTCCATAGCATACTGCTATATTTGTTCCGTTTGTTGCAACACCATTTGCTGCATCTAAATATAATCCGTTACACTTTGAAATAAGATAATAATATCCATCTCCTGCATCTTTTATTGTCCATTGTTGTGCATCCATTTCATTTCTATAACATTGCCATACATTAGTTCCTGCTGTTTTTCCTGCATTTGCTACATCTAATACCATATTAGAATGTACTGCTGTTATAATATAATATCCATTATCTAAATATTCTACTTTAAATCTTTGGTTTTCATTTTCTGAATTTCTATATAATTGTACATTTGCTCCACTTATTTTCGAACCATTAGCAACATCTAATACATAATCGTTGTTTATTGCTGATTTAATTACATATATTCCTTCATCTAATGTTTTTGAAGAAGCTAAAGTTTGCATATTTGATTTTAATTCAACATTGTTTTCTAACACTTCTTGTGTTTCAGTTTTGTCTTGTTCAACAGCTTTATCCTCTTCTACATTATTGTTTTCTTCTACTGTGTTATTTTCTAATTTGTTTTCTGTCATTGAATCATTAGTTATATTTTCATCTTCTTTATTTGCAGTATTATTTTCCGTATTGCTAATTTCTTCTTGATAATTATCTATTTTATCACTCGCATTTATACTATTTAAAGCTAAAGACATATTACCTGAGAAGCATAATAATGTAATTACTAATACTACAATTAAATTTTTTACTAACTTTTTCAATCAATACATCTCCCTTTCTAATTTCTAGTAAGATACCTACTTGGCATAAATCCTTGCCTTCCGTCTGGTAACTGAACTCTACACCAATCAAAACCAGATATCCCCTTATAAGTTCCTTCATTCAAAACTTGTACTGTTGTTCCTTCTGATAATAAACTCAACCTACTTAAATCTAAACTTGGTCCAATTCTTGTCCAACATCCACTTCCATCTGCTGTTGTAACTCTAGCAGAGTAATTGCAATTTAATTTATCATCAACTTGTCTTAAATAATCATTTTGTACATATCCAATTAATCCATCTGTTGTAATTACTTGATGCCAATTATTAATTCTTTGTACTGATAATAATTCTGCACTTGAATTTACTGTTCTTAATGTTGTAGAATTTACATCCGCACTTTGTTTTATTTCTACATTATCATTAATAACTTGTACATCCATTGGATAAATATTTGTATTATTTACTGGAATTGGTGATAATGTTGCACTCATATTTTCATATACTGGTATTATAAATGTAAATCCTGAATTTATCTTATTTGTACTTGCATACATGCTTCTCATTATTGATGCTTCACTATATGCAGCCATTAAGTTTTGCATATATTGATGTTCATATAAATTAGTTCCATTTCTTGAATCTATATCAAATTTATTTTGATATAAAGTATTTTGACAGTTTTCTAACCAATTATCTTTACAAAATGTTATTCCACCAGCTATTGCTTTTTCCATTGTATCCCAGCCATATGATTTAGCTGTTGCTAAAGCATTTGCATATATTTGGTCACTACCATTTCCACTAGCACCTATATTAAATGGATTGTAATAAGTTTTTCCGTCTCCACCATCCATTCCTCTTCCTATTTGAGTTCCTTGTCTTCCTTGTTCTTGGATGATTCTTGTAACTATATAATATGAATTTACATTTTGACTTCTACATGCTGAATCGATATCACTTGCATAATTTTCTAAAAATGTTCCATTTACTTGTGATTGTATACCTTGCAAAGTACAAACTCCATTTGTGTAATCATTTACATCTTGGAATTGAAATACTCCTGATTCATTTAGGAAATTTCTTGGGTCCATATAATATGCTACTGCTTTATCTGAAGCACAATACCAACCACTATCATATAATTTTGTACCACATACTGAGCAAATCCATTCTCCATTATAATCTTGTGGTACTAAATTTCTAGCATGTACTGCACGTTCTCCTACTATAACTTCATCAAATGTCAATCCTGTATATAACAATTCAAAGTTCCAATCTGGATGATTTTGCATTAATTCTGCTATTCTTTCTTTGTATCCTGGATATTTAGATTCATCAATAGTATCTAATACATTTAGTGGTTCTACAAATTTAAACTTCTGTGCATTTGAATTATTGCCATAACATACTGCTATATTTGTTCCATTTGCTGCAACTCCATTTGCTACATCTAAGTATAGTCCATTACATTTTGAGATTATATAATAATATCCATTTCCTGCATCTTGGATTAACCATTTTTGTGCATTTGCTCCATTGCTGTAACATTGCCATACATTAGTTCCAGGTGTTGTTCCTGCATTTGCCACATCTAAAACCATATTAGAATGTGTTGCCATTATAGTATAATATCCATCACCTAAATATTTTACTCTAAAGTTTTGTCTTTTTGTTGCTTGCTTTTTATATATTTGTACATTTGCTCCACTCATTCTTGAGCCATTTTCTACATCTAAAACATATTCACTTGAAACTCCAGTTTCAATACTGTATGTACCATCTGCTATTGTTTTTTTGTCATCTACTATTTCTGCTAACTCAAATTTGAATTTTTGTGCATTTGAACCATTACCATAACATACTGCTATATTTGTTCCATTTGCTGCTACTCCATTTGCAACATCTAGATATAATCCATTACATTTTGAAATTATATAATAATATCCATCTCCTGCATCTCTTATCATCCATTGTTGTGCATCTAATTCATTTCTATAACATTGCCATACATTAGTTCCTGGTGTTGTTCCTGCATTTGCTACATCTAATACCATTCCAGAATGTGAAGCTGTTATTATATAATAACCATTTTCTAAATATTCTACGTTAAATTCTTGACTTTCTAATAACTGATTTTGATATATTTGTACATTTGCTCCACTCATTTTTGAACCATTTTCAACATCTATTACATAGTCATTATTTATTGCTGATTTGATTACATATTTTCCATTTGCTAATTGTTGTTCATCTGATACTTTTTCAAATTTGAATTTTTGTGCATTTGAATTATTCCCATAACATACTGCTATATTTGTTCCATTTGCTGCTACTCCATTTGCAGAATCTAAATATAATCCGTTACATTTTGATATTACATAATAATATCCATCTCCTGCATCTTGGATTAACCACTTTTGTGCATCCATTTCATTTCTATAACATTGCCATACATTAGTTCCAGGTGTTGTTCCTGCATTTGCTACATCTAGTACCATTCCAGAATGTACTGCTGTTATTATGTAATAGCCATCTTCTAAATATTCTATTTCAAATCTTTGGCTTTCTAATGATTGGTTTTGATATAACTGTACATTTGCTCCACTTGTTTTTGATGCTCCAGCAACATCTATTACATAATCATTATTTATTGCTGATTTGATTACATATGTACCATCATCTAATGTTCTTTCTGGGATGACTTCTTCATATTTTTCAAATTTGAATTTTTGTGCATTTGAATTATTTCCATAACATACTGCTATATTTGTTCCATTTGCTGCTACTCCATTTGCTGCATCAAGATATAATCCATTACATTTTGAAATTATATAAAAATATCCATCTCCTGCATCTTGTATTATCCATTTTTGTGCATCCATTTCATTTCTATAACATTGCCATACATTAGTTCCTGCTGTTTGACCAGCATTTGCTACATCTAATACCATTCCAGAATGTACTGCTGTTATTATGTAATAGCCATCAGCTAAATATTCTACTTCAAATCTTTGACTTTCTAATAATTCATTTTGATATAATTGAACATTAGCTCCACTTGTTTTTGATGCATTTGCTACATCTAAAACATAGTTGTTATTTATTGCTGATTTAATTACATATGTTCCTTCTTCTAACACTTTTGCACTTTTTGTTTGTAGAATATTTGTTTCTTCTTGCTTTATTGTATTATCTTCTATTTGTGTATTTTGATTTTCTGTTGAATTATTATTTGATTGAATATTTTGATTTTCATTACTATCTATAATATCGTCTTTATTGTTCTCAGTTGAATTTGTAGTATTTGATTGATTGTTTTCTTGAATGTTGTTTTCTTGAATATTGTTTTCTTGAATGTTGTTTTCTTCTGATTTTAAATTTTCTTGTATATTATTTAATAAAATTTCATTTGCTGCTTGTACATATCCACTTCCTAATAAAGTTATTAAAGTTACTAATAATATAGCTATAACACTTATTTTTTTCATTATGTATTCCTCCTTATATTTTATCCCCATTTCATCTACTAAATCACTTTTATTTTATCATATTTTGTAAAAAAAGAGAACAGGTTTTGTAAGTTTTTTTGGATTTTTTGTATTCTTTGTTTCAATTAATAGTTATATGTATTTCAATACAATCTCCATCAAAATTACCATATTCAAAATAATCCCTGTATAAGTAATAATTGATTTCAAATTAATATTTCCTTTTTGTTTTACAAGATTATTTTGAGCAAGTAAAATCGTCAAAGGCAATAACAATTGCAAGAAATACCTTCCTTGAATTCCATCAACAAAAAACCATTTTAACGGTGACCATTGAACATATAAACTTGTAAAAATCAAGCCAATTATAGCTAAAGATATAATTGAAATTATAACTTTTGCTTTCATCTCCAAATTTATCTTTAATTTCTCATCAAATAAAATCTCAAAAACAAATAACAAAATCATTGGTATTACTGTAATAAAACCATTACCAACAGCATTTGTATTATGCGTAATATATCCTCCGCCAAATAGAGCAGTTAATGTTTTATCCATAGAATATTGTAATGTATAAGCCGCTGTTCTTATATATTCCGGAATATTTGTCAAAATATTCGCTGTTTGCACACTAGATTTATTATTATCAATTAAAGATAAATGTGTATTTGCAATTGCTAACCAAATCAAGTTTATTAGAATTGGAATTACTATCATTGTAATAATACTTAATATATAACTTTTTCTATTCTTATAATTTTTCTTCGGAAGAATAAGTACCAAAAATACAAATGGTATATACACTATTTTACACAACGCAACTACTATTCCTAAAATAGTTAATTTTGATACTTCTTTTTTTGTTATTTTTCTCTTCTCATGCCATAGTTTCAACACATATGCTACAAATAAAATACTTGATGTTAAAGTTAGTGCATCAGGAGATAATGAAGATATTTGTACCATTGTAGTTGGAAGTATCGTTATTAAAAATATTAATTTTTTTCCAAATGGTATTAATTTCATTGCAAAATATAGCAAAAATACTGATACTAATAAATTTACTATTCTTGCCCCATAAAAGATAACTGCAACATTATCTGTAAATATATTCAATATTCCTATTGTTAAAACCTGTGGGATATATGGAATTGGTGAATATACTGCCATATATGAAGCATTGACCTTCATAGTTTCATCTTCATTGATATCAACATCTAAAAAGTCTATTACGTCTCTATAATAAGTCATATTACATGTTTCACCTTCTGGTGTAGTTTCTTCAAACGCTTTTGGTATCTCTGAGACAGATTCTTCATTTTCTGTTTTGGTATTGAAAATTCCTTGAGAGATTTCATAGGCTCTATAAAAATGAGCATGTTCATCATGTCCTCTATAAATTGGTATAGCAAAAACATAAAATAATCCTAACATGATTGTTACAATTAAAAAAGTTTTATTTATACTAATTTTCTTGAATATAAATAGTCCTAATATTAAAATTGTTACTATATTAAATCCAAGCATTGCAATAGTAAAAATTGTAGTTGCATATCTGCTAAAATAATATAATTCAAAATTTAGATTTCCTGATTGCTCTTCCCCATTTAAAGTTAATATACCTTGCTCAAAATTTCCTTGGAATTGATATAAAACTGGATTTCCTTTACTTCCATTTTCATAGATTATTTTAATTTTATATTCTTTTCCTTCTGAATCAGGTTGCTTTTCAAATTCAAATTTGTATTTTTTATAATCTTGTACTGGAGCTTCATAAATACTATCATATTCAGCAATTACTTGATTATTATCTACTTGTATTATTTGAATTTTAATTTCATCATTACTATATGTTCTAAAAGCCTTATCAAATCCGATTGCAACTGCCTCTAAATTATTTTTATTTGCTATAAATGTTTGTTCAATTACTACATTTCCATCTAATTCATATTTTTCGCTACCTTCTAAATAGCTTTCAGTATAATAGCTTCTTTCATTGTATACAAATTTGCTATAAAAAATCATGTCAAAAACAACTAGTATTACTATAAAAACAATTAATAATAAAACTTTATTTCTAATTTCAACATTCTTCAATTTTATTACCTCTTTTTTATTAATTTATATTCATTCTAGTTTCTAATAAATTTAAAAAATAGTGAAATGATAAGTTTTTATTCTAATCATCCCACTATTGGTATAATAACTAATTAACTAGCTGATTTTTCTTCATGATATTCTTTATCAGTATTTACATTCCATATATTAGTTCTATCTTTTATACCTTCTCTAATATTTTTTGCAGCTTCAATTGCTGTAACCATTGAATGGTCCATATTGTTATAACGATGTTGTCCGTTTCTTCCTATACAATATAAATTATCAATTTGATTTATATAATCAATTAACTTATCAATATCTTTATATGAATCAAAATATGCTGGATATGCTTTTTTAATTTTCTCACGATGAGAATCTTCAACTTGGTCTTTACTAATTATATTCATTGATACTAATTCATCAATTGCAAAATCAATAAATTCCTTATCAGACATATTCCAATATTTATCTCCTTCTTCACAAGTATATTCTAGTCCTATCCATACTTTGTGCTCTGCATCTTTTACTAAATATGGTGACCAGTTATTAAATATTTGTATACGACACATTTTTACTTGTGGTTCTTGTACATAAATCCAACAATCTGGAACAATATTTCCTAAAGTTTTTATATCTGTTTTATTTTCTAGATTTAGCTTGTCTACTAATAATCCAACAGTTATAAAATCACGGAAAGGTAAGTTTTTAGCAATATCTTTAATGTTATCAGGTACATCAATTCCTGAGAATCCTGCAACTAAGTCATTCATAGGCATTGTTGAAACAAATATATCTCCTTCAATTGTTTCAATTTTTCCATCTACTTCACATTCTACTGATACTATTTTTCCATCTTTAAAGTTTAATTTCTTTACACTATATCCTTTTTTTATTTCAGCACCTTGTTCAGAAACTTTATTTGCTAATGTTTCCCATAAATGTCCAGGTCCGTATTTAGGATACCAGAATTCTTCTATTAAAGATGTTTCTGTATTTTCTTTATTTTTGTTTCCAAAAGCCTTATGGAACATATCTTTTATAACTGCTGTAATAGAAATTCCTTTTACACGTTGTGCTCCCCAATCAGCAGATATTTCACTTGGATGTCTTCCCCATAATTTTTCAGTATATTTTTCAAAGAACATACTATATAAAACTTTTCCAAAACGATTTATATAGAAGTTTTCTAATGATGTTTCAGGTTTTTTTACAAATATAGATTTTAAATAACTAAATCCTGCTTTTACTGTTCTTCCAAATCCCATATTTTTAAATGTTTCTGGCTTCATACTAATTGGATAATCAAAGAATTTCTTTAAGTAATAAATTCTTGAAACTCTATGTCTAACAAGCATTACATTATCTTCTTTTTCTGGGTCTGGTCCACCTTCTACTAATGGTTTTTCTCTACCTAATTTTTCATCATCAAATGAATTTTTACCTTGTATAGGCATTAACTCACTCCAAAATTTCATTACTCTATCATCTTTAGAGAAAAATCTATGTCCACCTATGTCCATACGATTTCCATTGTATTTTACTGTTTTAGATATTCCTCCTATATCTTGTGATTCTTCCAAGATTTTAACATTATATTTTTCATTTCCTTTTTCTTTTAATAGTTCATGTGCCATTGTAAGTCCTGCAGGACCAGCTCCTATTATAACTACATCTTTCTTTTCCATTTTTTCTTTCCTTTCCATAATTTTATTTATCTTTTTTTATTTTATCAGCAAGAATATATAAAGCTTTTCTTGCAAAGAAGTTCCATATAAATACTAAAGCTGTTGAAATAATTTTGCTTAACATATAGTATACATGTGCCTTTTCTGTAAAAGCCCACATAAATAATGTATCTAAACCTAATCCTACAACACCTATTATAGCGTATATAGTAAATTCAACTGCTCCATTCATTTTATTTTCTTTTGCAAATACTAACCATTTGCTTAATAAATAATTCGTAATTAATCCTAACACAAAACCTAGTACATTTGCAAGTAAATAATACAAATTCATAAATTCTTTGAAGATATATAATGAACCTATATTTACTACTGCTGCAAAGCCACCAACAAATAAATATCTAAAAAACTGTATTTTTACATCATTTGTTTTTTCGACAAATAGTTTATATAAGAAATTATTTTCTTTGTTTTTCTCCATTTTTTACTATCACCCTTTCTTCATTTTCAAGCTCATTACTTTTTACATTACTTAATATCAAACCAATCAACAATAAAACTGGTACTATTGATGGTAAAAATAATCTCTGTGGCTCAAAAGGCGCTCCAACAATCAAAGTAAATAAGTTTGCAAAAATTAGTGCAGTACAAAATGCAACTAGCCAATCTATCTTTTTGAATTTTATTAATTTCCAAAGAAGATAAACTATTGCAACAATAATCATTATATATACAAAAGCAAAATTAATTGGTAATACAAGATTTCCTAAAATTGAATAATTTATATCTTGATATCCCTCTTTGTTTGTTATATAACCTGAAGCCCCTATACTTTCATTACTTAAGCCTATTGTTTTATTCATTAAGTAATCTACATATTCCGAATCTTTTTTCAATGATTGATTTGCAAATTCTTTAATTTCATCTATTTCATATTCTGCTCTCAAATCATCTAATGCTTGAAAAGCAGTTGTTCCATCATTACTTTCTTTTACTGCTTCATCAACTATTGCAATCATATCTTGATTATCTGCTCTTTTATATAATTCACTATATACTGCTGTAACTGTATCATTTATATATGAAACAGCTGAAAGTGAAAATTCTCCATGTTGATATTTCATCATTCCACAATATATTAATAGCATAACTATACAAATCGTGCAAGATATTATTCCAGTAAAAACTTGTTTTTTCTCTTTTTTATCCAAGAAAAATTTTAAAATCCAGAATAATAAATATATTGGCAATAAATATATAAATTGCGGTCTAGTCATAATCATTATTAATATCAATATTCCGCATTGAGCCAGCTAAGTAATTATTAGGACTTTTTAAATATTTTATTGTTATAAAACTTAATAACACAATTTCAAATAATGATACCGCCTCTGTCAAAATCATCACATTCCAAAGTACGATAAATGGGCATATTCCAAATATGATACTTAATATTGATGAAATTATCTTATTTTTTGTTATCTCCTGCATAGAATAATAAAATAAAATTATAGTAAATATAAATAATATTTTTTGAAAAATCACAATATTATTATATAAATTTTCTTGTCCACCTATTTTTTGAATTATTTTTGCTATATATGGATATACTGGTGTTCTCATTTGGTCAACTTGTCCACTTCTTACACTTCCATTAAAATCTTCAGTATAAGTTGTACTATCCCCAGATATCACATAATCTGGAACTGTCTTATATATTTGCAACTGCACAAATATACAAAAAATTAAAATATATATAATTGGTTGTTTTAAAAAGTTTATAACTTTTTCTTTAGCTGATACATTATTTTCTTTTTTTACTTTTTCTAAACTCTTTTCCACTTTTTTTCAACCCTTTCACAAGATACTAAAGCTTATTGACGTTTAATAGCATGTTTTACTTTTCTCAAACCTCTATAAACTTTTCTAGCTATTTTACCTGGGATAGTATTTAAAATTCTTTCTAATCTATAAATCCTATCATCAACCTGATACTCTACAACAGTCTCTCCACTTGGTAAATACACTTGTGTTGTAGGATTATTCCAATAAAATGGTTGTCCATTTGTTAATAATAACATGTAAATTTCTTTTGAATATTTTTCAAATATCTTTTCATGTCCATCCCTTGATATTTGATATAAATATATTCTCATCTTTTTATTAAATTGTCTTGACATAGAGTCTTTTCTAACTCTATATAAATTCAATTTTTCTGGTATTGAAACTCCTAAACATCCATGTTCAGCTAAGCTAACCCAACCATCATAATCTTCCATTCCATATTCCATCTTAATTCTATTTTTTCCAAAGTTCAAAAAGTCATTTTTTCTAATAACTGAATATGCTGCTAACATATTTGCACATAATAGATATGGTATATGAATATTAAATGTTGGCCATACTGCTGTACTTCCTTCAAAATACTGTACCCAGCTATATACATATGAAACATTATCATATTGATGTAAAATATTAATTGCTTTTGGATAAAAGGTTTTATCTATTTTATCATCAGCATCAATAAACGCTACAAATTCTCCTTTTGCAGCTTCTGCTCCTACATTTCTTGCATTAGCTAGTCCTTTGTTTTTAATATTTATTATTCTAATTTTTTCATCATTTTCATATTGTTTTAATACATCTATACTTTCTTGGTCTGTGCTTCCATCATTAACAATTATTATTTCATATTTTTTATATTCTGTTTCTTTTATACTATCTATTGTTTCTGGCAAAGTTTTTCCTAAATTATAATATGGTATAACAACAGATAATAAATCCTTTTCTCCTTCATATACTTTTGTATACTCATCTTTTGGCATTTCTTCTACAAATGGGAATTTATCTTTTTGCTTATTTTTATTTCTTATAACTTCTTCAAAAAATTCTCTTCTTAATTTTAAGTTTGTTTCCATATTGCACAATTTATTGATTCTTGTTTTTGCATTATTTCCCATAGTTTGTAGTTCTTCATCTGACATATTTAATAATTGTTCTAATTTTTCTTCAAAGTCTCCTTCTTTATCCCAATCAAATATTATTCCATTTTTACCAGATTCTTGAACCATTTCTGCTTGTCCACCACTTTTAGATACTAGAACTGGTTTTCCTAGCCACATTGAATAGATACATGTATTTGGGAAATTTTCATATAAAGATGGTATTGTTACTGCTGTTGCTGATAAAATATGTGGAATTAAGTCCAAGTGTGGTATTGGAGCTAACATTTCTAAATTTCCACTTTCTATATATTTCGCATATTTTTTCTTTAACTCTTCTCCTATAAATGTTCCTTTTGATTCTAACTTAACATCTCCACCAATAATTTTTACTTTAAAGTCTAATCCTTTTTCCCAAAGTTTTTCTGCTCCTTTTAGCATTTGTATTACACCTTTTCTATATTCTGTTCTACCAAAATATAAAAGAGTCTTTTTATCAGATTTTATAGGATTTGATTCTTGATATTTTTCAAGTTCGCCTTTATCTATATCAAATGGTAAATTGATTACATTTATCTTTTTATCTGGTAATAAATATTGTAATTTATCAGCTAAAAATTGACTTGGGCATAACAAAGCATCTGCACCTTTTATACAGAATTTTTCCATTTCTCCTATCCAATAAAATGGTGCTTCATATGTATTAAATTGATTTATTTTTAGTGTTTCAAAACTTGGTGTATGAAGATGAACTACTAATGGAATATCTTTTAATTTTTCATTTAACATCAATTTATTTTGTATTATATATTGGCCATATGCATTATATTCTTGCATTTCTATAACATCTGGCTTTCCATATTTGTCTATTAATTTCATTATAACTTCATAATATTGGTATGCTAAAGCATTATCATATCCTAAATAGGTATAATATTCTCCTTCACCTTGTCTAAATCTTACTACTTTATATCCTTCTTTTGTTTTTTCTTCTTTGTTTTCTTTTAGGCTTCTTACTATGACTGTTACATCATCTCCAGCTTCTGCGAACATTTTTGCACAATTTTCTACATATGTTCCTATCCCTCCACCAAAATCTGGTGCAAATTCACCTGTCAAAAACCAAATCTTCATTTCTTATTTCAATCCTTTCTACAATTATCAATTTCAACCTTTTAAAGTTCTTCCTATTTTTCTTATCGCTCTAATAACAAAGCAATTCATAAATTTATATTTTAAAATATTACATTTATAAATCAATTCGCTATTCTTGCAGTCCTCAATTTGAATAACCTCAAATTTTTTCTTTAGTTCTTCATTGTACACCGTATTAGATAAAAATATTTTTTTAATATTTCTAGTTTTTAATACATATTTTATAAAACCTATCCAATTTTCTTCATCTAAAAAAGTAGTTAAATCATAGACTGTTGAAAACTGTTCATATTTTTGTCTATATAAATATTCTGAATGTACATTTTTCTGAGTAGTAATTATATATATTTTACCTTGCTCTGCTTGTTTTTTTATTTTTTTATACATTTTTTTATCTGTTCCTAAATATGGCAAAATGTATAAATATCCATCTTTAGTTTTTTCTAATATTTCTATATTTTCTATATTATTTATATTGATTTCTTCATTATTTTTTATTTTGTTACTATTAATTTCTTCCTTTGGATAAATTATTGCATCTACTTTGTTGTCAATCTTTTCTGCTATTTCTTTGATGTCTTTCATTTTAAGTTCATATTCTTTTTTCTTTTCATCATTTATTTCTGACAATAAACTTTCATTTCTTCTTCTATACCAAAAGCCATAATATCCAACTTGTACTGGAAATTTATTGTCTGCCAACATTCTAAGCCACAAATACCAATCTTCATTCATATATCTTTTAGCTTTTCCATATCCTTCAAGCTCTAATATTTTTTCTTTTCTTATTAAAGCTGTTGCAGTTATATGGTTATCTGTTTTCATTTTTTCACTATCAAATTTTACATCAGATAAGTATATATATTTGCCAAATCCTACTGAATTTGTAAATGCCCAACTTGCCTTTTTATTTGTTTCTAATGCCCAATACAAAATTTCAATATATGTTGGTTCTATTAAATCATCTGCATCTAATGGCAATATATATTTTGTAGTTGAATATTTTATTGCATAATCTCTTCCTAATGCTAAACCACCATTTTCTTTATGATATATTTTTATTCTTTCATCAATTTTTTCTACATTTTCTAGATATTGTATTGCTTCTTTATCAGTGCTTCCATCATCAACTATTATCCATTCCCAAGATTGAAATGTTTGATTTAATACACAATTTATTGTTTGCCACATATACTCGTTTGAATTATAATATGATGTTATGATGGAAACTAAAGGTTTTACATTTTTTATATCTTTACTTTTTTCATTTAGTTCTTTACCTGGTTCATATTTATATTTCCAGAAATAATTATCTTCTTTCATTTTTCTAATATTCCTTGCCTAAATTGTAATTATTTTTTTACCAATTCATCTTCGAAAAATTCTTTATACTTTTTGCAAATATTTTTCCAATCTTCTGTTTTTACTTGTTCTAAGTTTTCTTTTGATAATTCTTTCATTTGTTCTTTATTTTCTAATAATTCTTTTATTTTATTCTTTAGTTCTTCCTTGCTTCTTTCTTTCATTATATATTTTTTCTGTTTTTCACCAAATACTTCTGATGCTATTCCAACATCTGTTGATATTATTGGTATTCCCATTGCCATAGATTCTTGTATTGTAAGTGGTGTTCCTTCTTCTTTTGATGCACATATATATACATCTATGGAATTATAAAAATCTGGCATATCTTCTTGTGCTATCATTCCTAAATTTCTATCTGCTAGTTTCAATTCAACATTATATCCTTCTTGTTGTAATTCAGATATTGCAGGTTTTATTATTCCTTCTACACCTTTCATATCATCATCACCATCAGAATCTTTAAACTTGCTATTTCCTACCCAACCAAAAACTATTTTTCTGTCTGGAATATCAAATCTTTCTAAATTTTCGGGTTTATAACTTGATAAATCTACTCCGTCATGTATTATCATTTTAGGCTTATTATCAAATTTACTATATATATCATACAATTTTTGAGAAGTCACAAAATATGAATTTGAAAATTTGAATACTTCATCTGTTCTCCATTTTTCTTCTCCTCTTAAATATAAATGGTCACAAACTCCAAAAGTTATTTTTTTGCTATAAACATATTTCTTCTTAAATTCTTCAAAGGATATTTTTAAATAATTTTCTGTATATTCTTGCATTTCTTTTCTATCTATCAGGCTTAAATATCCTCTCCACAAAAAATGGACTAAATCATAATCACTGCAAAACAAAAATAGTCTCAATATATTTCCTTCAAATATTCTTCCAGGAATTATATCTATATCATATTCTACAAGATTTTTCTTTATTTGTTTAGCAATATTATCAAAAGCCCAATTTTCAGTATCTATTATAAGGGCAATTTTCTTTTTTTCCATAAACTATCTCCCTAATATTTTCTTTATTTTTTGCATTGCTTTATAACTTCTTGAATATATAATAGAATCTAACTTTTTTTGCAACTCATCTCTTTCTGAAATAACATTATTTGTTATCTCTTTTTGTGTAAGAGTTTCCTGTTGTGACTTTTTCAGTTCTCCCATTAATTTATCATAATTTTCTGATATTAACTTATTTTCTTTTTCTAAGGTTTTTAACAAAATTTCATTATTATCCATATTCTAAAATTCCTCTGCAAATCTTTTTTCTAATTTTTTAAATACAAAATATCCTACAATACATAAACCAATTCCCATTGCAAGTGCTATCAACAAGCTATGAGTATCTGGTGGCATTTTGTTATAAAATATATTTCTATATCCTTCTATCAAATATGCCATAGGATTTATTTTTATAAGCCATTGCAATTCTGCTGGCACTGCACTGCTTGCATATACGATTGGTGTTGCATAAAATAGTAATTGAATAATTATTCCTAATAGATGTAATAAATCTCTAAAATAAACACTCAAACTAGATACAATAAATGCAACTCCTATTGAAACTATATATTGTATTGCAAGAATTACAAAATACCATAAAATATTAATTGATAATCCTATACCACCAAATATAACAAATCCTAATATAATTACTGTTGATATTAAGAAATTAACACCTTCACTTGTAACAACTGAAATCGGCAAAATTTCTCTTGGGAAATAAACCTTTTTTATAATACTTCCATTGTCTATTATTGAAGCTGCTCCCCTTAATACTACTGATGAAAAATATTGCCATGGTATTAATCCACAACACAAATAAACGGTATAGTTTTCAATATCACTTTTTAGTATTACCTGGAATACTAAAGCATATACCGCTATTTGTAAAAGTGGGCTAATAAAAGACCATATTACACCTAAAAATGAGTTTTTATATTTTCCACCTACATCTTTTTTTATGTTTGTTTTTAATAATTCTCTATAACTATATAAATCTTTTACAATATTCATAATTTCATTCCTTCCTCAAGTTGTATACATCTCTTGGTTGTAAAAGAATTAAATTTTGGCTAGGAAAACAAGTTTGAAATTTATGAGGCGTACTTTTTGTACGTTGATTAAATTTCAAATGAAGTTTGACAACGCCAAAATTGTAATTATTTTGCAACCACCTTCCTATTTAATCTCTTCTAAATATCTATCAATAACAGTATCAGGCTCTCCATCCATCTTTATTTCACCATTACTTAACCATATAGCTCTATTACAAAAATCTTTAACAGTTGACAAACTATGAGTTACAAAAACCATAGTCTTTCCTTCTTCTTTTAACTCTTTCATTTTTGCAATACATTTATCTTGAAAATGTTGGTCACCTACTGCCAAAACTTCATCTACTAATAAAATATCAGCATCAACATTTATAGCAACTGCAAATGCAAGTCTCATATACATACCTGATGAATATGTCCTAACAGGATTATCTATATAAGAACCCAATTCTGAAAATTCTATAATTTTATCAATTCTTTCATCAATTTTCTTTCTTGTAAGTCCAAATATTGAAGCATTAAAATAAATATTTTCTCTACCAGAAAAATCAGGATGGAAACCAGCTCCAAGTTCCAATAATGATGTTAGTTTTCCATTAGTTGTTATTTTTCCTTGATTAGGATATATTATTTTTGTCATCAATTTCAATAGTGTTGATTTTCCGCTTCCATTTACCCCAATCAATCCAACTGCTTCACCATTTTTTATTGTTAAATTTATATCTTTTAAAACTTCTCTTTTTTCTTTTTTATTTCTATTCCAGAATAAAAGTTTTTCTTTTAAACTATTTGCTTTATCCATGTATATATTAAAAGATTTGTACACATGTTCTACTATTATTCTATCTTCTTCTTGATTTTCTTGCATAATGTAACACCTTTCTTTTTTAATATTCTATATAATACACTATATTTAAAGTTAAGTCAAATATATTATTAGGCAATTTAATCTTATAAATTCAAATGATTTTATCACTTTTTCTTTAAAAATCTCTTTGATTTTAAAATTCCTGGAAAATATAACAATATAACCAAAAACTTATTTTCAAAGTTTTTTATACATTTCATATTTACCTTATTTCCAGTCAAATAGCTAAATAATATAAAATGTTTAATAGCATATAATCTTTTTCTAAAAATTACACCTTTCATATCTTTTTTTAAAATTTCTAGAAAATAATTATAATATCCAAAAGGATTCTCTTTGAATTGTTTTATTATATTTTTTGTATAACCTTTATCTTGATATTCACATATCATAATTGGTTCACTAATACAAATCAATTTATATTTTTCATCCATCTTATGATACATTCTTGCCTCTGTCACAAATTTCTCTCCATGTTCAAGTTCATGTTTATATTTTTTTCTAATTTCTCTTTTAAATAAAATAGCCTTTTCTCCAGTTTCTCCTTCTTTGAAATATAAATCAAACATGGTAGTTTTTTTGTTTTTGAAATTATCTCCCATATTATTTCCATTTTGGTCAAATTTCAAAAAACATAAACCATAAATATCTTTTTCATTTTGATTTTTTTCTATTGCTTCTTTCATTATTTCAAAGGCATTTTCAGTAAAATAGTCATCTGAATCACAATCTATAATATAATCACCAGTTGCTTGTTCCACTAATTTATTGATTGCAACCATTTTTCCTTGATTTTCTTGATAAAAATATTTAATTTCGAAATCTTTTTTAAAATTCTGCACTACTTCCTTTGTTTCATCTGTCGAACCATCATCCATAATTAGCCATTCTATATCTAGTCCAAACCTTGTATTTTTTAATATTGAATTATATAGATTTTTTAAAAGTTTGGCCCTATTATATGTTGGCGTCAAAATAGATATTTTTACATTTTTACTCATCTTTATTCTCATTCCTTCTCTAAGGCTAAAATTATAATATACTTTTTAACTCTTCTATAATATTTTCATTATCATATACTTCTGTTTCACTTTCTTGTAGCTTAGTTTCTATTGCCTTTTTCAATCCATTATATATTCCTTCTTCTGTATTATTTAATATCTTCGAATTTTTGTAATTTACTAAAGCCTCTCTTGCAGCAGTATCAGTTATAATTATTGGTTTATTTAAAATTTTAGCTTCTTCTATAACCATACCATATCCTTCAAACTTTGATAATAAGCAAAAATATGTTGCATTTTTTATATATGGATATGGATTTTCTTTTTTACCTAATAACAAAAATGTTTCATCAATATCATTTGCTTTTACTAAATTTTCTAGTTTTTCTCTTTCCGGTCCATCACCTATAACATAGATTTTATGATAATATCCATTATCTATCAATTTTTTATGTACCTTAATTAATCTATCTATTGCTTTTTGTTCAACTAATCTTGTGACTGTTACAAAATTTATCACATTTTCATCAAATTCTATATCTTGTCCATTCTCTGCTTTTCTTAAAACTTTTTCTTTATCAATATAATTATATATTACTTGTTTATCTACATTTATATCTGGATATATTTCATTAAATTTCTGCATATTGTCTTTACTAACAAAAATCAATTTATCATATTTAGAATATATTTTATTATCTAAAATCCTTTTTAACTTAGATTTAATTCCTTTTCCAAAAACCTGTGATATATCATTATGTATCCATGCAATTTTTTTAACATTTTTATTTTTATAACTAAAAATCCTAGTAATAGGTCCTTCTAAAAAAGCTATTTCTACATCATATTTGCCTTCTAATTGTTTTTTAGCTATATTGTTTTTAAACAATAAAACTTTTAATGGCATACTAATTTTTCTTTGAAACTTATTTAATTGTAGATATGATTTATCACACAATGTTTTTAATTTTACTTTTGATGATAGCTCTTTTTCAAGTTCGCCATTTGAATATATCGTAAATATAGTTATATCATAACTATCACTTAATTTGTTTACTATATCAACTAATACTCTTTCAGCTCCACCGAATAGTTAAACTTGTAATTCCAAATATAATTTTTTTCATTTATAACTCCTTTTTCAAGTTGATTATTTTATTCACTAATAATGCATTTATTGCTACTATTATAATCATTGATGATGAATTGAAAAATGTATATCCTGCAAAAAATGATATTGCAAATACAAATCCTGTCCCTAAAAATAACATCATATATTCTTTGTCTATTTTCTTTATATTCTTTATTCCTATATACAAGCCATAAGCAAAAATTAATAAAAATGGTACAAAATATAAAGTGAATCCTATTAATCCAAAATTAAATAAAAATGCTGGTATTTCCATTTCCATTACCAATTCTCTAAAATTGTTTAAGTATCCATTACCAAAAAGAATTGCTAATGGGTCTTTTTGATTTTTCACTAACATTGCATTATATATAAATTGTTGAGTTCTTTGGTCATTATTTGTTATTTCTTTTTCATTACATATGTCATATAATTCTAATATACTTTTCTTTTCTGCATCACTCATGTATCCATCTTCTAATGTTCTATCAATTATTTTATTTCTTATTTCTAATATACTTCCTGTTACATGTGCTTCCGCATTTATATTTTTATCTATTATATTTCCCTCAATACTTTCTAAATGTTTTCTCCTTTGAAGAGTTGTAGAACCGATTGTTATAATCACAAGTATTACTGCACAAATCCCGAAAATACATATTGCAATTACTTTTTTATTTATTTTAGCTTTTGCAATTAACTTATATATTATCTCTACAATCATATATACAATTAAAACTAAAATAAATCCATATAATCCAACTCTTGTCCCTAAAAACATTGTTAAAAATATTCCTAACAAAATTATGAGTGGTATTATAATTTTTTTATACTCTTTGTTTCTTAATAATGGCATATATATAAATAATGATAATATTAATATTGTTCCTATACTATTACCTGATTCAAACCAACCTTTTTCCCCAATTCCTTCTATATATGTACTTGATGATGTATTTGTCAATATAGATATAAATATTGAAATTATATATATGTACATAGAAATAATTACACTATTTTTCAACTTATTTGTATCTCTATCCTTAAAAACATATATAAACACAAATAAATTCAAAATCATAAAAGAATAATTCACTATATATTGTGCTTCATGTATTACATTGCTATAACTACTTCCTGTCTTTAATTTTTCAAACATATATAAATGTATCAAGCCATATACTAAATATATAATTCCTACACCTATTGTATATATTTTAAATTTTTTATCTTTTTTAAAAAATAAATATATCATCACACCAATTGGAATTATTGGTCTTACAAAAGTTGATGGTGAAATACTTGTATCAAATATGTTTCTAAACACAAAACTTATTATGTCTAAAATTGGACAAACAATTATTAATAGACACAAGAAATCTTCTATTCTTATTTTTCTTTTTACATCCATTTTTTACCCTTTTCCTATTCAAATTAATTCCTATTACAATTCCTATCCATTTATCTAATTTACTACTTATTTTTTATCTTTAGCAAGAATAATATAGAAAATAATTTTGCAGTACCGCGTAGCGAGCAAACGAGCAAAAGCGAGTGCGATTGAAGCAACCACCTTTATACAAAACAGAAAATTTTTAATTTTCTGTTTACAATCAAAGGTTGCGACAACAAGGTACAAAAAAATTTTTTCTATATTATTCTTGTCATAAGATGCCAAACTATATTAGTCCAAGAATTGTACAATAAATTTTATAAGTAGTTTTATTTATAGTTTTCAAATACAAATCCTTCAAAGACTTATTCTTCTTCAAAACAGGATTTTGCTTCCAATTTGGAAATTTAGAATTTACATTTTCCCAAGTTTTATCTAACAATTGCTCTTGCAAATTTTCATCTTGTATCTTGACAATTCTAAGCAAAGAACTACAAAAAGCATATCTAACATAAACATATTCTAACTCATTTTTAAATTTATCATAAATATCATTTTCTTTGTAAAACTCTATTACATGTTCTAAAACATCAAATATTTCTTCGTTTCTTTCATTTTGCGTATTAGATATAGAACCATCTCTTTGCACATAATGTACACATGGCTCTTTCAAAAATGATACTTTATTTAAAAATGGTATTAATTTATATGTAAATTCCACATCTTCATATCTAAGACCTTTTGGAAATTCAATTTTAGTTTTATCTAATATTTCTTTTTTGATTAATTTATTCCATGCTACAACTCTAACTTTTTCAAGCATTTCATTTTGACCAGAATATATTACTCCAGTATCTACTTTTTTCTTATCCGGATACTCCCAATAAAAATCACATTCTACCATGTCGCTATTCTCTTTTTTAGCTATTTCATACATTTTTTCATACATATCTTTTTCTACATAATCATCTGAATCTAGAAAAGCAACATATTCACCCTTTGCATGTGGCAAAGCATAATTTCTGCTATCAGAAAGTCCACCATTTTCTTTTTCAAGATATACTATCTTTTCAGGATATTTTTCTAAAAATCTTTTAACAATTAATATTGAATTATCTTTTGAACCATCATTTACTACTATTATTTCAATATCTTCTAATGTTTGATTTACTAATGTATCTAAACATTTTTCTATATATCCTTCAACATTGTAAAATGGAACTATAACACTTACTTTTGGCATATTGACTCATCTCCAATTTTATATTTTTTATAAATCATCGTATTTTCAAATATAGTTTTATATTAATTTTCAATAATATCTTTTTTATTAGCTGCTTTAAATTTCTCGCCTTTATGTTTTTACTAAATTTTCGTTTTTTGAATTCTTTAATGTAATAATTTTTGTCTTTGTCATCTATTTCATTTAACTTTAGTATAATTGCATTTGTATAAAAAATCTTTACATTTTCTTTTGTTTTTTTACTTAAATTTATTTTTTCTATTTCTTTTAACATATTATCATAATGTGCTAAAACATCATTCATCTTTATAATTGTTTTTTTATAATCTTCATTTCTTGTAATGCTATTACTTGCTTGTACATAATAATATAAGTAAAAATTTGTTGATACGACAGTTTTAGCAGACAAAATGATTAAAGGTATAAGTCCAAAGTCTTCATGATAAGTTTGTTTAAATTTAAAATTATTTTTTGTAAATAATTCTTTTTTAATCACATAGACACATGGCGAATCTAATAAAACATCTTTACTATACAAGTAATTAAAAGCCTGTTCTCCTGTTGCTTCTTCAAATACTGGTCCATCTATTTTTTCTATTAACTTTCCATTTTCATCTACTTTTCGTAATTTAAATTTAATTAAATCTATTTTTTGTTCCATGTATTTTTCTAATTTTTCCACTAGTTGTGTATCTATATAATCATCTGAATCAACAAACATTACATATTCTGATGTTGCTTTTTCTATACCATAATTTCTTGTTTTGGCTATCCCTTCATTTTCTTTTGAATAATATTTCAACATTTTTTTATTTTCAGCATCAAGTCTACTTATATATTTTTTTATCACTTCATCTGAATTGTCTGTTGAACCATCATTTATTAAAATAATTTCTATTTTATCTTTTTTGGTTTGATTTATTAATGAGTCCAAACATTTTTCTATATATTTAGTAGTATTATATACTGGCACAATTACACTTAACATTTTAATTCCTTTCAAAATAGTCGTTCTATCGTTTTTATAATATTTTCATTGTATAAATCTGCATCAAACTTCTTTTCAATCTTAAATCCATTCTCAATAAAAATTTTCATTTTTTCATAAATACCATCTTCAGATTTTTCAGCAATTAGTCCTCTTCCTTCTACTTCTTCATAATCTGAAACTTTTGTAGTTATAATTGGCTTTTCTAATACAAAACTTTCTAAGAAAACCACTGGATATCCTTCATAATCTGATGATAATATTACACAATCTGAGATTTTATAATATGGATATGGATTTTTCTTTTTTCCTAAAAAGATTATAACATCTTCTAATTTTTCATTTTTAACTAATTCTTTATATCTCTCAGTATCTGGTCCATCACCAACAAAAAAAATCTTAAAATTATAATTTTTTTCTTTCAATTTCTTTGCTGCCATAATAATTCGTGTTAGCTTTTTTTGTTTTTCTTCATGTCTACCTACATTTACAAATGTAACTTTTTCACTATCTTTATCTATATCTATTTTTTCTTTTGACATTTGGGTAATCTTTTTGCTGTCAATCAAATTGTTACATATAATTGTTCTATTTTTCATTTCAGGAAAAACTTTTAAAAAGCTTTCCTGTCCTTCTTTTGAAACAAATACAATATGTTTGAATTTATTATATTTTTTCTCTTCAAAAAATTTTTTCATATCTTCTACATTGTTTTCAAATAAAGTTAAATAATCTGCATGTCCCCATAAACAATTATTTTTTGAAGCTTTTCTTGCAACAAAAGCAGAAGAATTTGAATATGTTGCAAAACATGCAGAAAAGTCAAATTTATTTCTATATTTCATAACAAATTTTATTCTTTTTAGTAAATTTGCTATTTTTCTTTTTAATATATTTTTTGTTTTGCTTGGTCTATATTCTATTAGTTTTATATTTTTATTTAAGTCATCTAAAAATACACCTTTAATTTGCTCTAATACAATTGTTACATCATATTCTTTTTCTTGTAACGTATTTGCTAATGTTACTAATGCTTTTTCTATTCCACCTAAATCCAATGAATATGCCGCAAATAATATTTTTTTCATTTTTTATTCCTTTACCTTAATATTTTTTATAACAAAGATTTAAATCAACTCTACCACTAATACCTGGTATAGAACCAGAACTTGTATATTGCCACATATCATAATGATACATATAATCAGTTTTTTCAGCAGTAGTATATTGTGCAACCCATATATCAGTATTGGTTAATTGATTTACATCTAAATTTTCATAAAACCAATTTCTACTTGCATAAATTGCAGATTGGTATCCTGCAGCTTCAATTGTTTTTGTGAATGCATTACATACTGCTGTTCTATTTGCAACATCTAATGAATCAGCTCTTCCATCATGATTAGAATTACTATATTCTGTATCTATTGCAATAGGATATGTTACTTCTATATTATAAAGTTTGATTAAATTTAATACATAATTTGCTTCTTCTATTGCCTCTTCAACAGTAACTGCTTGTGTAAAAAAGTATAATCCTATTTTTAGCCCATTAGCTTTTGCTGCTGTAATGTTTTTAAAAAATTGCATATCAGTTACTATTTTTCCAGTTCCATATCCTCTATATGCAGCTCTTATAATAGCATAATCTACTTGTCCAGAATTTTTAACAGCATTCCAGTCAATAATACCATTATGCTCACTAACATCTATTCCTTCTGCTTCAAAAAGTTTTTCTTCTTCTACTGACAATTTACTAGATTTTACAAATTTAAACTTTTGAGCATTTGACCCATTTCCATAACACACATCAACATTTGTTCCATTTATTGCAACTCCATTTGCAATATTTAAATACAATCCATTACACTTTGATATTACATTATAATATCCATTTTTTGCATCTTTGATTATCCATTTTTGTGCATCAGTTCCATTTTGAGTGCATTGCCATACATTAGTTCCCGGTTCTTTTCCTGCATTTGCAACATCTAGTGCTTGATTAGAATGTACCGCAACAATACTATAATATCCGTTTCCTAAATATGTAACTTCAAATCTCTGTCTATTTACTGCTAAATTTTTATATATTTGTACATTTGTTCCACTAATTTTAGAACCTCTCCACACATCTAATGCAAAATTTTCATCAATTGCTGATTTAATAACATATATTCCATTTTCCAAAGTTTGTTTTGTATCTAAATCATTTGTTGGTTCATATTTATCAATTATAAATTTTTGTGCATCTGAATTATTTCCAAAACATACTGCTATGTTTGTCTCATTAGATGCTACACCATTTGCCACATCCAAGTATAATCCATTGCATTTTGAGATAAAACTATAATAGCCATCACCTAAATCTTTAATTATCCATCTCTGTGCATCTGCACCATTTGGTGTGCATTGCCATACATTAGTTCCAGATTGCTGTCCTCCGTTTGCAACATCTAACACCTTTCCTGAATGCATAGCCTCTATTTCATAATAACCATTTTCAATATGTTTGATATTAAAAACTTGATTAGTTGAGCCACTAAAATTATATAATTGCACATTTGCTCCACTAATCTTTGAAGCATTTTGTACATCTACTACATAGTTAGTGTTTATTGCTGACCTAATTATGTATGTTCCATCTTCTATTGTTTTTTCATATACTGGTTCTACATATTCTTCAAATTTAAATTTTTGAGCATTTGATTTATTTCCATAGCATACTGCTATATTTGTTCCATTTGTAGCAACTCCATTTGCTACATCTAAGTATAATCCATTACATTTTGATATGATATAATAATATCCTTTTACTTCTGATTCTTGTATTATCCATTTTTGTGCATCTTGATTATTTCTATTACATTGCCATACATTAGTTCCAGCAGTTTTTCCGGCATTTGCAACATCCAAAACTTTTCCTGAATGTACTGCTTCTATTTCATAATAGCCATTTCCTAAATGTTTTACATTAAATCTTTGTTGCTTTCCATTATTATAATTATATAATTGTACATTTGCTCCACTAATCTTTGAACTATTTTCCACGTCTACTACATAATTGTTATTTATAGCTGATTTAATTACATATGTTCCATCTTCTATTGTTTTTTCATATACTGGTTCTATATATTCTTCAAATTTAAATTTTTGTGCATCTGATTTATTTCCATAACATACTGCTATATTTATTCCATTTGCAGCAACTCCATTTGCTACATCTAAGTATAATCCATTACATTTTGATATGATATAATAATATCCTTTTACTTCTGACTCTTGTATTATCCATTTTTGTGCATTTTGATTATTTCTATTACATTGCCATACATTAGTTCCTGCTATTTGTCCAGCATTTGCTACATCCAAAACTTTTCCTGAATGTACTGCCTCTATTTCATAATAGCCTTCTCCTAAATATTTTACATTAAATCTTTGTTGTTCTCCGCAGTTATAACTATATAGTTGCACATTTGCTCCACTAATCTTTGAACTATTTTCTACATCCACTACATAATTGTTATTTATAGCTGATTTAATTACATATGTGCCATCTTTTAGTGTTTGGTTTTCTTTTACATCTATCGATAAAGTATTTTCGGTATCTATATTTTCATCACTTTCTAGTTCTGTTTCTACATCTTTTTTAATAATCTCTTCATCAATTATATTTTCTTGATTTCTTTCTGTTTCCTCTTTTTGTTCATTTGTTACACTCTCTTCTTTTTCATCTACAATTTCATTTGTTACATTTGCATTTGTTTCATCTTCTTTATCTGTTTTCTCTGAAGTTTCTTCTACTTCATTTGAAACAGAATTTTCGGTACTTTTATTATCTGTAGTCTCAACTGCTAAAACAGTCATATTTGATAATACAATTACTAGTACTATTAATGCACATATTGTTTTTCTCAATAAGTTCTTCATTTTTCAACATCTTCCCCTAATTATTTCTTATTTATATTGATTATCTACTTCTTTCAAAATAACATCATGAGCACTACCTTCTGAAATGCTAACATCTGAAACAAGTGTTAATCTTGCTTTTTCATGGAATTCTGGAATTGTAATACTTCCACAATTACACATTGTAGATTTAATTTTAGCAACAGTTATAGCCAAATTATCTTTTAATCTTCCTGCATATGGAATGTATGAATCAACACCTTCTTCAAAAGAAAGTTTTTTATCTCCTCCCATATCATATCTTTGCCAGTTTCTTGCACGGTTTGAACCTTCTCCCCAATACTCTTTAACATATCCATTTCCTCTTTTTATTACTCTTGTTGGACTCTCATCAAATCTTGCAAAATATCTTCCTAGCATTACAAAATCTGCTCCAAGTGCTAAAGCAATTGTAATATGATGGTCATGTACTATTCCACCATCCAAACATAAAGGTATATATACCCCTGTCTCTTTAAGATATTCATCACGTGCTGCAACAACATCTATCAATGCTGATGCATTTCCACGTCCTATACCTTTTGTTTCACGAGTTATACAAATAGAGCCTCCACCTACTCCGATTTTTATAAAGTCTGCTCCTGCTTCTGCTAAATATCTAAATCCTTCTTTATCAACCACATTTCCTGCACCGATTTTTACGCTATCTCCATATTTTTCTCTTACAAAATCAATTGTTCTTTTTTGCCATACTGAATAACCATCTGAAGAATCCATACAAATTAAATCTACTCCAGCATCTACTAATGCCGGAATTCTTTCTTCATAATCTCTTGTATTGATTCCTGCTCCAACTATGTATCTTTTATTTTCATCTAATAAAGAATTTGGATTATTTTTTCTTTCCTCATAATCTTTTCTAAATACTAAGTATTTTAAGTTTTCTTGTTTATCTAGGATTGGTAAACATGCAATTTTATTTTCCCAAATCACGTCATTTGCTTCTGCAAGACTGATTCCTTCATATGCCCATACTGTCTTATCTTTTGGAGTCATGAAATTATCTATTGGAGCATTTCTATCATCTCTTGAAAGTCTATAATCCTTATCTGTAACAAGTCCTATAAATTTCCCATTTGCTGTTCCATCTTCTGTAATCATTACTGTTGAATGTCCTGTTTCTTCTACTAATTCTATAACATCTTTTAAAGGTGTTCCTGATTTTACATTTGAGTCACTTATAATAAATCCTGCTTTATGCTTTTTAACATGTCTAACCATTGCAGCTTGTGATTCAATTGATTGTGAACCATAAATAAACGCAACTCCTCCTTCACGAGCAAGTGCAATTCCCATTTCTTCACCAGAAACTGCTTGCATTATTGCAGATACCATTGGCACATTTGCATAATATTTTGGTTCTTCTCCTTTTTTGTATTTTACTAAAGGTGTTTTTAATGATACATTATTTGGTATACACCTTTCATCTGTTAAGTTTGGTAATAATAAGTACTCATTTAATGTTCTTGAAATATCTTCTAATATTTTTGCCATTTTTTACTCCCTTCTATGTCGCAGTGGGGACGTTTCTCTTGCGACATTCTATATTTTTTAAATTATTAACTCAAATTATATCCCATATTAAATTTATTGTAAATAATTTTATTCTAAATAAATTGATAAATTTGAGCCTATTATAATTATTTATAACAAGTATAATAATGAAAAAAATACGTAGAATATCTTTTTTCTACGCATTTTTATGTAAGTAACTCCTTATCCTTCTACTGGATAAACACTTACTTGTTTTTTATCTTTACCTTTTCTTTCAAATTTAACATTTCCATCTACTAATGCATAAAGTGTATCATCACTACCTTTTCCAACATTAGTTCCTGGATGAACTTTAGTTCCTCTTTGTCTTACTAAGATATTTCCTGCTAAAACAAATTGACCATCAGCTCTTTTTACACCAAGTCTTTTAGACTCGCTCTCTCTACCGTTGTGGCTGCTACCTTGACCTTTTTTATGAGCCATTCTTTCTCACTCCCTTCGGTTTGTTTGATTTTTTATCTCATATAAAATTAAGCTTCTACTTTTTCTTTAACTTCAGCTTTTTCATCTGCTTTTGCTGTTTTCTTAGCAGCTGTTTTTATAGATGTAATTTCTACTTTTGTATATGGTTGTCTATGTCCTTGTTTTCTTCTATAGTTCTTTTTAGGTTTCATTTTGAAAACAATGATTTTTTTACCTTTACCATGTGAAATTACTTTTCCTTCAACTTTTACTCCTTTAACATAAGGATTTCCTACTTGTACTTTTCCTTCATCAGATACTAAAACAACTTTATCAAAAGTTACTTTTTTACCTTCCTCTGCATCTAATTTTTCAAAAAATACAACATCTCCTTCTGCTACTTTGTATTGTTTTCCACAGCTTTCGATAATTGCGTACATTTAAAATGCACCTCCCTTATTTGTATACTCGCTAA
>CALXJZ010000007.1 GCA_944388745.1 uncultured Clostridia bacterium | reverse complement strand
AATTTTGTATGGTGCAACTGACTGGAAAAATAAATTATAAATTAAAGAATTGCAGATGTAAAAGTTTGCAATTTTTTGATTTCTGTTGAAAGTAAAAAGACATGATGATAAAATAAGAAAAAATGAAAAGGAGTATCAAATGGAACTAGTTGATATTGTAGATGAGAATAATAAATTAACTGGACAAATTGAAGACAGATGGGTAGCATATAATAAAGGACTATGGAGAAGGACAGTTTCTTGTTGGATAATGAATAAAAAAGGAGAAGTTCTTTTGCAAAAAAGAACCGCTAATAAAGTAAGAAATCCTAATAAGTGGGCAAAAACTGGAGGACAAGTTGACAGTGGAGAGACTGTAGAAGAAGCTATATTTAGGGAAGTAAAAGAAGAACTAGGAATTGAAATTCCAAAAGAACAAATTAGAGTTATAGATATTCATAAAAGTAATGAAAAAAATAAACGCTTTGCATATAATTTTATTTTTGTAGTAGATTATAAAATAGATGAATACATGTTACAAAAAGAAGAAGTAGCAGAAGTTAAGTATGTTACAATTGAAGAAATGGAGTTAGCTAAGAAGAATAATGATTCTAATTATACTTTTTGTAATTGGGATAATGAGGAGTTTTATAGGGAAATAAATTTATTAAAAAATAAAAGAAAACAAATTTTAGCTGAATAAAGGAATATTAAAAATTTTATATGGAAAGGAATAGTGAAATTTATAATGAAAAACAAACCAATAATTGGAATAATTGGAAAAGTGCAACCAAAATATGATGAAGATTTATGGCATAGAATTGATGCGGTAGATGAAATAAGATATTTAATTGTAAAAAATGGTGGGATTGCTATAACATTGTTACCAACAGAAGCAACAATGAAATTCAATGATAATGATATTAAAGATGAGAAGAAATTAAAGAGTGAAGAGATAGAAGGATTATATAAACAAATTGAATTATGTGATGGCTTTATTTTACAAGGAGGATTATATAGTTGTAAATATGAAATTGAAGTTGCAAAAAAGGTTATAGAATTAGATAAGCCATTAATTGGAATATGTGCTGGATTTAATAATATATTAAGGGCTATAGGTAGTGATGTAATTTTAGATAAGACAAAAAGTCATGATATATATGATAAGAATTATAGACATAAAATTGAAATGGAAAAGGACACGGAACTATATAAGCTAGTGGGAAAAGAAGAAATAGATGTAAATAGTATTCACTCAATGATAGCAACAAAGGAATTAGTAGAACCTTATGCAAAAATCTCATCATATTCTAAAGATGGGCTTGTTGAAAGTTTTGAATTGACAAATAAAAAATTTGTTATGGGAATAAAATGGCATCCAGAGTTGCAATTTAATGAAAAATATGTAGATGATTTATTTAAAAAATTTATTAGTAATTGTTAAATTATAAAGATTATAAAAATAAAATTTATAAAGTAATATAAAATCAAAACTCCTAATATAAATATAATAATAAAAATATATATTAGGAGTTTTATTATGTTCGTAATAAATAGAAAAAGAATACAAATAATGTTATCAGCCATTTTAGTAAGTGTGTTGGTATTTGGAGTTCAAATATCATTAAAAGAAAAAGAAGAATTAACAGTAGAAACAACATCTACACCAACATCAAATAAAACAATAGTAATAGATGCAGGACATGGAACACCAGATGAAGGAGCAGAAAGCAAATCTGGGACAACTGAAGCAGAGATAAACCTAAAAATAGCATTAAAGGTACAAAATTTATTAGAACAAACAGGTTGTACGGTTATATTAACGCGTTCAGATGAAAATGCAATATATGATTTAGACAGTAAAACCTTAAAACAGAAAAAAGTAAGTGATATAAAAAATAGAGTGAAAATAGGAAATCAATCATCAGCAGATATATTTGTGTCTATACATTTAAATAAAATCCCGCAACAACAATATTATGGGTGGCAATGTTTTTTCAATTCAAAAAATGATAATAGTAAAATGTTAGCAGAGCAGTTACAAGAAAACTTAAATGATTCTATGCAAAAAGAAAATAAAAGAGTAGCAATGAAATTAAATACAGTATACATTATGAAAAATGTAGAAATACCAATTTCAATAGTTGAGTGTGGCTTTTTGTCTAACCCAGAAGAAGAAAAACAATTACAAGAGGATGAATATCAAAATAGGCTTGCATGGGGAATATATAATGGTATAACAGATTATTTTTACAATCTGGAAAGTGAAAACACATAAATAATAAAAAATTTGCAAAAGATAAAAAAATTCAGTATTAAAATAAAAAAAATGGAAAACCTACTATAAAGTAGGTTTTTTTATGATAGAAGTTTTTATAGGAATTGTATCAGGAATTGTAAGTGGGACAGGAATGGGAGGAGGAACAATATTAATTTTTCTTCTTACATTTTTAATTGGGATAGAGCAACATATAGCGCAAGCAGCCAATTTGATTTTTTTTATTCCAACTTCGATAGTTGCTATAATAGTAAATTTAAAAAATAAAAATATATATCTAAAATCAGCATTTATTATATCAATTTTTGGAATATTAGGAGCAATTATTGGAGCAAATATTTCAATAAATATGGATGTGAAGATCTTGAAAAAAATGTTTGGGATTTTTTTAGCAATCATTGCTATTCATGAAATATATACCATTGTAAAATCGTACAAGAAAGCATAAAAAAGGAGAAAGTAACAAATAATAAATTAAGGAAAATAAAATTTAATGAAATAAGGAGGTGTGTAAAAATGAAATTTGTTAAAGGAGTAATGATTGGTGGGCTAATTACAACAGGCTTAATCATGATGTATGCAGAGTCAGATATGATGAATAAAAAGAAATTAATGAAAAAGGGAAAGCAATTTGCTAAAAAAATGGGAATGATGTAAAAGGGCTAGATTAGTAATCAAGCCCTTTATTTTTGATTATATTAATTCAGTATTAAGCTCAATAAAAATGATATACCCCTATATTGACAAATACCCTAATGGGGTATATTATATTGCTAAAGTAAAAAATTAATAATCTTAAATACAAAATGAAAAATAACTTTTTATTAAGAAAAAATGAAAGGAAGTGAACAAAATGGAAAGAAAGACAACTAAAAGAAATGAAGAAACTAAAAAACAATTGACAAATCGACTGAATAGAATTGAGGGACAAATTAGAGGAATCAAAAAAATGATAGAAGAAGATAGATATTGTAATGATGTATTAATACAATTAGCAGCAGTAGAAAGCTCTGTGAAAAGTCTATCAAATCAAGTGTTAGAAACTCATTTACTAACTTGTATTTCAAATGAAATAGAAAAAGGAAATCTAGAAGTGATAGATGAATTAATAAGTCTTTTTAAAAGATTTAACAAGTAAATTTTTAAACACTATAAAAAGTTTTATGCGTAAATTTATATACAAATTAAATTATATATTATCTAAATTATCTAGTTAAATTGTATATCTAACTAGAAATTAAAATAAAAAAGAAAGGTTGTGAATTTTATGAAAGAAATGATTTTTAATGTAGAAGGTATGATGTGTGAAGGGTGTGAAAACAGGATAAAAAATGCAGTAAGTTCAATTGATGGAGTAATAGATGTTTCAGCAAAACATGATACAGGTATAGTTAAGGTTATTGCAAAGGAAAATGTTACAGAAGAGATGGTTAAGGAAAAAATTGAGGATTTAGATTTCACAGTCGTAAAATAACAATTCTTTTCCAAGAGGATTTGAAGTTTGAAGCAAACATAATAATGTAAAACAAAAACACTAGAAATGAAAAGTTAAAAGTGGCGTCCCTAAAGTGACCAAAAATGGTCAGTCCGAACCTGTCCCCAAACTGACCAAAGAAAGGAGGAAACAAAATATGAAAAAGACAGTATTAAATATTGAAGGAATGACATGTAGTGCCTGCTCAAATGGACTTGAAAAATATTTAAATAAACAAAAAGGAATACATAGAGCAGAATTAAATCTAGTAATGGCAACAGCATTAATTGAATATGATGACAACTTAAAAATAGAAGATTTAAACAAAATGGTTCAAGGAGCGGGGTTCAAAAGCTTAGGAGAAAAAAATGATAAAAAAGAAAAAAGAAATGAACTAAAAAAAGTTATAATTTTCTCTATACTAGGAATCATATTAATGTATATATCAATGGGAGCAATGATTAATCTTCCAGTACCAGAAATTATAGACATGAACAAAAATCCAATTATATACTCAATAGTAATTGCAGTCTTAAGTTTTACATTTTTGATTTATGGATTTGATATTATAAAAAATGGAATAAAAAATGTAATACACAAAATGCCTAATATGGATTCATTAGTAGGAATAGGTGTAATAGTAAACTTTTTATATAGCATATGGAATACAATATTAGTATTTCAAGGCCAAACACATATGGTATATCACTTATACTTTGAATCTTCAGCAATCATCATTCTATTCGTAAAAATAGGAAGATATATAGATGGAAAAAACAAAAATAAAGCGGTAGATAGTATTAAAAATTTAGTAACAATAACACCAAAAAACGGAACAATATTAAAAGATGGAAAAGAGAAAACAGTAACAATAAATGAAATAGAAAAAGGAGATATTGTTATTTGCAAGCCAGGAGAAAAGATTGCAGTAGATGGAAAAGTAATAAAGGGAGAAACACATACTGATGAATCATTTATAACAGGAGAAAGCAAACCTGTAACTAAAAAAGTAGGAAGCAAAGTATTAGCAGGTAGCATAAATTATGACGGATATATTGAATATGAAGCAGAGAGAATAGGAAAAGACTCTAGCATTTCACAAATTGTAAATTTAGTTGTTGAAGCAACAAACACCAAAGCACCAATTGCAAGATTAGCAGATAAAATTAGTGGATATTTTGTACCAGTGATTTTCCTAATTGCAATTCTTTCATTTATATTAAATCTAGCAATATATAGTGAAATAGATAAAGCAATTTTAAGTTTAGTTAGTGTTTTAGTTGTTGCATGCCCATGTGCATTAGGATTAGCAACACCACTTGCTATGGTAGTAGCTATTGGAAATTGTAGTAAAAGAGGAGTTTTAATAAAATCAAGTGAAAGTATAGAAGCCTTAAAACATATAGACACAATAGTTTTTGACAAAACAGGAACATTAACTGAAGGAAAACTCTCAATAGTTGATGGAGAATACACTAAAGAAAATATAAAAATATTACAAAGTTTAGAAGCAATGTCAAATCATCCAATTGCTAAAAGCATCGTAAATTATAACACAGAAACATTACTTGAAAATGAAAACAACCAAAAACAGCTATATGAAGTCAAAGAATTCAAAGAAATTCCGGGAAAAGGAATACAAGGAAATATAAATGGAAAAACATATTATGCAGGAAACCAAAAATTACTAAACGAAAAAAATATTAAAAATATATATGAAGAAAAGGAATTAGAATATAGTAAAAAAGGAGAAAGCATAGTATATCTATTTGATGAAAAAGAAGTGTTAGCAATTGTAGGTCTTAGTGATAAAATAAAAGAAAATATGGAAGAAATCATACAAAAAATAAAGGAAAACGGATATAACGTTATAATGCTAACAGGAGATAATGAAACTACTGCAAAAGCAATTGCTAAAAAATTAAATATAGAAGAAGTTATTAGTAATGTATCACCAAAAGAAAAACAAGATAAAATAAAAGAAATAAATAAAAATAATTCCTGCTTAATGGTTGGAGACGGAATTAATGATAGCCCTGCACTAAAAACTGCAACAGTTGGAATTAGTGTAGCAAATGGAACAGACATGAGTGCAGATTCAGCAGATATTATATTATTAAAAGATAATATGAATTTAATCTTAGAATTACTTAATATAGGAAAGAAAACAATAAGAATTGTAAAACAAAATCTATTTTGGGCTTTATTTTATAATATTTGTATGATACCATTAGCTATGGGAATATTACCAATCTCACTAAATCCAATGATAGCAAGTTTAGCTATGACATTTAGTAGTTTGACAGTAGTGTTGAATAGTTTAAGATTGGGGACGTGCCAAATCGTTTCAAAATGACACCAAAAGGGACAGACCTATAAGTGAAAAGAAATTTTTTATTATAACAAAATTTAAAGGAGATATCAAAATGGAGATATTAGCAGGAATAGCAATACCATTTTTAGGAACAGCACTTGGTGCAGCAATGGTATTTTTTATGAAGAACAAGATGAATAATAAAATAGAAAAATTATTATTAGGTTTTGCAGCTGGTGTTATGATGGCTGCATCTATATGGTCTTTATTAGACCCATCAATTGATATGGCAGGAGAGCAAGGTAAAATTTCTTGGATTCCAGCAGCAGTTGGATTTTCGCTTGGAATAATATTTTTATTGATATTAGATAGTGTTGTACCACATTTACACTTGAAAAGTGAAAAGCCTGAAGGTGTTAGAACGAAAATAAAAAGAGAAATAATGCTAGTATTAGCAGTAACTCTTCATAATATTCCAGAAGGTATGGCAGCAGGAGTTGTATTTGCAGGAGGTTTGATGGGAAATACAGCAATTAGCATTGCAGGAGCTTTTGCTCTTGCAATAGGACTTGCAATTCAAAACTTTCCAGAAGGAGCAATTATATCGATGCCACTAAGAGCAGAAGGTGTGTCAAAGGGAAAAGCATTTTTATATGGTACTTTATCAGGAATTGTAGAGCCAATAGCAGCAATTATTACAATTTTATTGGCAAGTTCTATTGAACCAATTTTACCATATTTATTAGCATTTGCAGCAGGAGCAATGATTTATGTTGTTGTAGAAGAACTAATACCAGAGTCACAAGCAGGTGAACACTCAAATATTGGAACAATCGGAGTTGCGATTGGTTTTGTGATTATGATGGTTTTAGATGTAGCACTTGGATAAAATTTCTTAAAAGGTACACAATAAGGTATAATAAAAAATGATTTCAAAAAAGGAGAATCGCTATGACTGAAAAAGAAAAAAGAGATAATGGTGAATTATATAATCCAAATTACGATGAAGAATTAATTAAAGAAATGCGAAAAGCAAAAGAATTATGCTATAAATATAACAATATAAATCCACTGAATTTAGAAGAAAGAAAAGAATTTATAAAGAGAATACTAGGAAAAACAAAAGAAAATGTTTTGATAGAATCCAACTTCTTTTGTGACTATGGATACAATATATCTGTTGGAGAAAACTTTTATGCCAATCATAATTTAGTGATTTTAGATGGAGCAAAAGTTGAATTTGGAGATAATGTATTCATTGGTCCAAATTGTGGATTTTATACAGCAGGACATCCAATAGATATCAAATCAAGAAATGAAGGAATCGAATATGCAAAAACAATAAAAGTAGGAAATAATGTATGGTTTGGAGGGAATGTATCTGTTATGCCAGGTCTTACAATAGGAGATAATGTGACAATAGGTGCAGGAAGTGTAGTTACAAAAGATATTCCTTCTAATTCTGTTGCATATGGTAATCCATGCAAAGTGAGAGAAAAATAAATAAAAAGAATTATAAATAAAAAATCTTTATAATGAATCTATTTAACTTAATAAATTACATTATAAAGATTTTTTGTTTAAATAATTAATATTTAAATATAAAGGTCTGTCCCTTTTGTTTCAAAATGAAACGATTTGGCACGTCCCCAAACTAAAAAAATCCCAATTTTTTGGGATTTTTTAATTAGTCATCGATTGGAATATATTTTTTCTCTGGCAATTCTTTTGGTTCGTCTTTTTTAGGGATTTCAATTTTTAAAGTACCATTTCTAAATGAAGCCTTAATATCTTCTTGTTTAACATCTTCACCTACATAGAAACTTCTTGAACATTCACCAACGAATCTTTCTTTTCTAACATATTTTCCTTCTTCTTTTTCATCTTTGTGATGACTTGTTTTTGCATTAACAATTAAGTAACCATTGTCAACTTCAATTTTAATGTCCTCTTTTTCATATCCTGGTAAGTCTATATCTACTATATACTTATCTTTTTTCTCCTTAATATCTGTTTTCATCAATTTGCTTTCTCTTTCTCCTGTAAAGAATGGGTCTCTAAACATTTCATCCCATAAATCAAAATCATTTCTTTTTCTTGGTAACATCATCATAATAATCAACTCCTTCTAAAAATTTATGTGTTGACTTGATATTGTTAGCACATAGTAAAAAGTATGTTTTTTCTTTTTACACTTATATTATACAACCGATTTTAGCAAAGTCAACAGGAGAGTGCTAAAATTCACAAAAAATTCACATTTTCTATAGAATATGCTTGAATTCAATAAAAATATGTATAGATTCAAAAATTATAAATACAATATTGGTCAAGAAAATGTGAATGAAAATATTAATATTGGTCAAGAAAATGTGAATAAATCATTAATATCGTTTAGAAAAACATAAAAAATTAATAACCAAAATAAGTTGATAAAAAATACAAAACAGGGTATAATACAAAAAGCAAAAGTTGAAAAAAGAGTAAGATAAAAAATGAAAAAAAGGAGAAAAAAATATGGCAGACATGACAATATCAAAAGACATAATACATATAGGAGCAAGTGACAAAGATATAAAACTATTTGAAGGACAATATGTATTAGAAAATGGAATGGCATATAACTCATATTTGATAAAGGATAAAGAATATGTAATATTTGATACAGTAGATGAAAAAGTAACAGGACAATGGTTACAAAAATTATCAGAAGAATTAGATGGAAAATCACCAGACTATTTAATAGTTTCACATATGGAACCAGATCATGCATATAACATAGGAATATTAGCAGAAAAATATCCAGACATGAAAATAGTAGGGAATCAAATTACATTTAATATATTATCAAACTTTTTCGATATAGATTTATCAAAAAGAAAGGTAATAGTAAGTGAAGGAGATATATTAGACATTGGAAAGCATAAACTTCAATTTATAATGGCACCAATGATACATTGGCCAGAAGTAATGATGACATATGACCAAACAGACAAAATCCTATTTTCAGCAGATGCTTTTGGAAAATTTGGTGCATTAGATGTAGATGAAGAATGGGATTGCGAAGCAAGAAGATATTACTTTGGAATAGTAGGAAAATATGGAGATCAAGTACAAGCATTGTTAAAAAAAGCAGCAAATTTAGATATACAAACAATTTGTCCATTACATGGGCCAGTATTAAAAGAAAATTTAGAACATTACATTGGAAAATATCAAACATGGAGTAGCTACGAACCTGAAGAAGATGGAATTTTCATAGCATGTAGTTCAATATATGGAAACACATTAAAAGCAGCAAACAAATTAGCAGAAATATTAAGAGAAAAAGGAAATAAAAAAGTAGTAGTTTCAGACTTAACAAGAGAAGATTGGGCAGAAGCAGTTGAAGATGCTTTCAGATATTCAACATTAGTAGTTGCGTCATCTAGCTACAATATGAGATTATTCCCACCAATGGAACAGTTTTTAGATTATCTAAAAGAAAGAAACTATCAAAAAAGAAAAGTGGCAATTATTGAAAATGGTTCATGGGCACCATCAGCAGGTAGATGTATGAAAAAGATGTTGCAAGAAATGAAAAATCTTGATATAATCGAGCCAACAATCACAATAAAATCCACAATGAATGAACAAAATGTGGAGGAAATGAACAAATTAGCACAGGGATTAGGGGACGGTCCTAAAAATCCCTAAAAGCAGGGATTTAAGGACGGACCTTTAAATAAAAAAGAATAAATAATGGAGGTGAAATTCATGGAAAAATATAGATGTACAGTATGTGGATATATTTATGATGAAGAAAAAGAAGGTGTTAGATTTTCTGATTTACCAGATGATTGGACATGCCCACTATGTGGAGTAGGAAAAGATTTATTTGAAAAAGTAGAAGAGTAAAGAATATAAAAAAAGTAAACGAAGAAGAGTATTTTTATATGAAGAAATACTCTTCTTTGTTTACTGAATAAGGAATATTATTAAAACAAAAATAAACTATGGAATAATAAGAAAATTTGTGATATAGTAATAGCAACAAAGTTGAGTTTAAAGCAGAAGATATAAAAACAGCAGTAACAAATAAAAATGAAGAAGGAAAGTGATTAAAATGGAAGAAAAATCAAAAGTATATTTTACAGACTTTAGAGCAAGACCAGGATACAACTTATTACAAAAATTAGAAAAACTAGTAAAAAAAGCAGGAATTGAAAACATTGATTTTGAAAACAAATACACAGCAATAAAAATACACTTTGGAGAACCAGGAAATTTAGCATATTTAAGACCAAACTATTCAAAAGTAATAGTAGACTTAGTAAAAAAATTAGGAGGAAAGCCATTCCTAACAGATTGCAATACATTATATGTTGGAGGAAGAAAAAATGCTTTAGACCATTTAGATTCAGCATATGTAAATGGATATAACCCATTCACAACAGGATGCCATATCATAATTGCAGACGGATTAAAAGGAACAGATGAGCAATATGTAGAAATAAATCAAGAATATGTAAAAACGGCAAAAATCGGAAGAGCAATTATGGATGCAGATGTAATAATCTCACTAAACCATTTTAAAGGACATGAAGGAACAGGATTTGGAGGAGCAATAAAAAATATCGAAATGGGATGTGGCTCAAGAGCAGGAAAAATGGAAATGCATAGTAGCGGAAAACCAAATGTAATTTTAGATAAATGTAGAAAATGTAAGCAATGTATAAAAATATGTGCACATGGAGCAATTTCATACAATGAAGAAGGAAAAGCAGTAATTGACCACAATAAGTGTGTAGGATGTGGAAGATGCATAGGAATTTGTAATTTTGATGCAATAAAATCTCCAAATGATGAAGCGGCAGACATTTTGAATAAGAAAATGGCAGAATATGCATTAGCAGTAGTTAAGGATAAACCACAATTCCATATTAGCCTAATTTGTGATGTTTCTCCTAATTGTGATTGCCATGGAGAAAATGATGCTCCAATAGTACCTAACATTGGAATGTTAGCATCTTTTGACATGGTAGCATTAGATAAAGCATGTGCTGATTTAGTAAATAAACAAGAAGTGTTTGAAAACAGCTATTTAGCAGAGCAAATGAAAAAAGGTGTACACGAAAAAGACCTATTCCATAGTAATCATCCAGAAACTAACTGGGAGAGCCAAATTGAACATGGAGAAGAAATTGGTTTAGGAACAAAAGAATATGAATTAATTGAAGTTAAATAGGAGAATTTTTATGAGAAGAGGAGCCAGAGAAAGAAATAACTTAAATAAAAGAAAAAAGAAAGTACAAAATAAAAAAATCTTGGTTATTGCTATAATTATATTAATAATAGCATTAGTGGGATTAGCATATGGATTGAATAAAACACATCAAGCAGAAAATGAAAGTGAACAGGAAATATATAAAAAAGTAGAAGAAAGCAATGAAGAAAATATAGAAGAAAATCAGGAAACAGAGCAAACTCAAAAACCACAAGAAAAAGAAGAAATAAAATATAGTATGACAAAAGGAAATAAATTCGTAAAAATAGATAACACAATTGCATATATTGATTCCATCAATGGAAATAATTTATATATTTTCAATATAGAAGAGAATTCAGCAATTCAAGTAAATACACCAAAAGAACTATGGAAAATATATTTTGATGGAGAAAATATATATGGAGTGCCAAACCACTATTCAGGAAAAGGAATATATAAAATTGATTTGCAAGGAAAAGTAACACAAATATATGAAGGAGAATCAGCCCAATTGTGGCTAACAGAAGATAAAATATATTTTGTAAAACAAAATGGTTTTGATGAAATAAATCAAACACCACAAGGAGATTTATGCTCAATGGATAAAGACGGAAACAATATTACAACAATAATTCCTAATGTGAAAAATTATTTCAATATACTTAATAACAAAATTTATTATACAGATGGAGAAACAAGAGATTTATATGTAGCAGATATAAATGGAGAAAATAAGGAAGAACTAGCACAAGGAAGAACACTAATTGCAGGAATAAATGAAAAATATATTGTATACGTTGATTATGAAGATGGAGAAAAATATCATGTAGTATATTTAGATGACAAAACAAATCATGAAGTAGGAAGGTTCGGAAGTTGCTATGTAACTGAAAATGAAGGATATATCCTTACAAGAAAATTAGTTGATGAAAACAATAATATTGAAAATGAATTTTCAGTATTCAAAATTGATAGCAACAACAAAGAAGAAAAGCAAATGTTAAAAAATGATATGGTATTACCATATTTAGCGTATGTGTATCAAAATAAAGCATATATAGAAGAACAAGATGTGATAAGAGCAGACTTAGAGAATGGCAATATAGAAGAAAATATGCCTAATGGATATTATTTAGATGGTTATTGTTATGAGTTAAGAATGACTGATAATAGGATAAATGAGATTGGCATTTATAATTTAGAAACTATGGAAGAACAAAAAATAGCTTTAACATATTTTTTGAGTGATAACTAAAAAAAGAGAAAATAAACAAGGAAAACCTTATTTATTTTCTTCTTTTTTCTTCTCGTCTTTCTTTTTATCCTTTATAGGTTTATGAGTTTCTTTTGGTATAACCACATTAGAAGGTTTTTGAGTTGTGGATTTTGGTCTAATCTCACTAATATTATCATAAACAGGTGAAATATCTAAATTTGAGCCATCACCAGAAACCACTTCTAAATTTTTCTTTTCCTCCATGAAAATCCCCCATTCCATATTAAGTATATAAAATATTTATTACTAAAAATAATCTAAATTAATATTAGCATATAAATTAAAAAAGTGCAAGAATTATCAAAAAATATTGACATATCAAGTATTTTCTGCAATAATATAAATACTAAAAAAGTAAAAATAAATTAATGGAATACACAAAAAATGGAAAATAAAGAGGTGAAAATAAAAGTGGATATAAGCCATCTAAAAGCAGCAATAGAAGCAATTCTTTTTGCAGCAGGAAGACCAGTAGAAAAAAAAGAACTAATATTAGCATTAGAGGTAAATGAAAACGACCTAGACACAATCATATCAAATATGCAAGAAGAATATAAAAAAGAAGACAGAGGAATAGAACTAATAAAAGTCAATGAATCATATCAATTAGCAACAAAAACAAGCTTGTATGAATACATTTATCCGGTATTAGATAAAAGAACAAAACCTAATTTATCAAGTGCGGCATTAGAGACACTAGCAATAATTGCATATAATCCACAAATTACGAGGGCAGAAATAGAGTCAATTCGTGGAGTTGGAGCAGATGCATGTGTATACAAATTATTAGAATATGGACTAATTAAAGAAGCAGGAAAAATAGATTTGCCAGGAAGGCCAATGTCATACAAAACAACTGATGAATTTTTAAAAATGTTTGGATATTCTTCTTTAGAAGATTTACCAGATTTACCAAGATATAAATTAGATGAAAATCATCAAATAGTAGTAGATGAAATTTTAGAAGAAAACAAAGATGAAGGAAAAACGGAGGCTCCAATGCCCGAAAGGGTTCAAGAACAAAAAGAATAAAGAAATCATTAAAATACAAAAAAAGAAAGGATTGAATTAATATGAAATTATCACAAACAGGTATGGGAGCTACAAAATTGAATAATATAGATGAAATGTATCCTGCACAAAGCATTTTATTACAAACAGGACAATTAGTACAATATGGAGCAGGATTATTTGGATGTAATACAATACCATTACTAGTAAGAAGAAAAGTAGAACAAATTATAGTAGAAACTTTAAATAAATATGGATGTATAGAGACATTATTACCATTGTTACAACCAGACACAATATGGAAAAATTCTGGAAGATATGACCAATATGTAAATGATGGAACAATGCTAATTACAGAATCAAACAAAGGAACATTTTGCTTAGCACCAACAGGGGAAGAAGCGGTAGTAGAATTTGCAAGAGAAAAACTAAAATCATATAAAAACTTACCAGTAACATATTATCAAATTGGAGAAAAATTTAGAAATGAAATTAGAACAAGAGGATATTTATTAAGAGGAAAATCTTTCCCAATGCTTGATGCTTATAGTTTTGATGAAGATGAAAAAGGAATGGAAGTGTCATATAAAAATATAAGAAAAGCATTTTTAGAAATATTTGAAAGACTAGGTTTAAAAGTGATTCCAATTGTAGCAGATAATGGAGCTATGGGAGGAAAAAAATCAGAAGAATTTATGCTAATTTCTGAACAAGGTGAAGATAAAATTTTATATGACGAAAAAACAGGAATTGGACTAAATACAGAAATATTAGAAAAAGAAAACTATCAAGAATATCTAAAAGAAGAATATGGAATAGAAGATATTTCAGGATTCAAAGAAATTAGAACTATGGAATTAGGACATATTTTCCAATTAGGTACTAGATATTCAGAAATGATGAATGGAAAATACATCAACAGAGAAGGAAAAGAAGCATTATACTACATGGGATGCTATGGAATAGGAGTTAGCAGAACAGTTGCAGCTTTATATGAAGAATCAATACTAAAAAAAGAAAATGGAGAAATAGAGGGAATTGTTTTACCAGAGAATATAGCTCCATTCAAAGTTCAAATAGTTCCAAAAATGGAAGATGAAGAAAAACTAGAATTTGCAAAAAAATTATATAACAAACTAAAAGAAAATGGTATTGAAGCAATCTTAGATGATAGAGAAAATATTACAATGGGAATGAAAATTAAAGATTGTAAAATTTTAGGTACACCATATTTAGTTGTTATTGGAAATAAGCAATCAGGTGAAGAGTTTGAACTTGAAAATGTAAGAACAGGAGAAAAGAAAAATTTAACATTAAAAGATTTAGAAAATTGTAAAGAATTATATAGATAAATTTTATAGCCCTTAGAGAATTGACAAACTATTATGTAGTTAATATAATACTTAATAAAAAAAGGAGTAGATGAAGATGGAAGAAAAAATTTATATTTTTGGACATAAAAATCCGGATACAGATTCAATATGTTCAGCTTTAGTAAAAGAAAGATTTAACAGAAAATTAGGATATGAAAAATGTGTTGCAAGAAGACTAGGAAACTTAAACAAAGAAACACAATATGTTTTAAACTATTTAGGAATAGAAGCACCTGAATTATTAGAAAAAGTAGAAGAAGGACAAGAAGTAATATTAGTGGATCATAATGAATTTAATCAAAGTGTAGAAGGAATCGAAAAAGCAAAAGTAATAGGAGTTATAGACCACCACAGAATAGCAAACTTTGAAACATCAGAACCTTTATATTATAATGCAAGACCATATGGATGTACATGTACAATATTATATAAAGAATTTAAACAAAGAGGATTAGAAATCAGTAAGGAAGAAGCAATTCTAATGGCAAGCGCAATTATATCAGATACATTGCTATTAAAATCACCAACAACAACTAATCATGATGTAAAAGCATTAGACGAATTAGAAAAAATAGCAGGAATAGATATAAAAGAATATGGTCTAGAAATGTTAAAAGCAGGAACAGATTTAGATGACTTTTCAGCAGAAGAATTAATAAATTTGGATGCAAAAAATTTAGATAAAGAAGGAACTAAATTTGTAATAGCACAAGTAAATACAGTAAGTATAGATGATGTTTTAAAAAGACAAGAAGAAATTGAAAATGAAATGAAAAAAGCAATTGAAGAAAAAGGGTTAAGTTTATTTGTATTTGCGATTACAGATATATTAAACAGTAATTCTGAAATAATTGCATTAGGTGAAAAATCAAATGTAATTGAAACAGCTTTTGGAAAAACTTTAGAAAACAATAGAGCTTTCTTAGAAGGCGTAGTTTCAAGAAAAAAACAACTTTTACCTAATATAGATAAAAATATATAAAATGTAAAAAGGGGGATGTCGCGTTGGGGACGTTTCTCATGCGACATTAAGTATTAAAAAATAAGTATTAAGTGATTATAAAATATAAATGTCGCATGAGAAACGTCCCCAACGCGACATCCTTTCAAAAACACTTGCATAATTTAGTTATTAAATTTATAATAAGAAAGTAGAATTAAAGAGAAGGTATAAGTAATGAAATAGAAAAATAAAATATCTAAAAAGATATGTCCCAAAATGGACAAAAATGTCCAAAAGGAAACGTCCCCAAACGGACAAAAGAAAGGATGGAATAAATGGTAAAACAAGCTACTAAGAAAAAAGAAGGACCTAAAAAAGAAACCTTTATGCAAGGTGTAATAACATTAATATTCTCACAGTTGTTAATTAAAGTATTAGGACTAGTATATTCTCTCTATTTAACAAATAGAGAGGGATTTGGAGATAGAGGAAATGGAATTGTTGCAGCAGGATACCAAATATATGCAATGCTATTAACAATTTCGTCAATAGGAGTACCTAATGCGATTTCAAAATTAGTATCAGAAAGAATTGCATTGCGGAGATCATAAAGGTGCACATAGGATTTTCAAAATAGCTTTTGCAACATTTGCAATGATTGGTATAGTAGGAAGTTTGATGCTATTTTTTGGTGCACATATGATAGCAAATTATTGGCTACAAATACCAGAAGCGGAAATGACATTAGTTGCATTATCACCTGCAATTTTCTTTGTTGCCATATCATCAGTTATGAGAGGATATTTTAATGCAAGACAAGAAATAAAAGCAACAGCAAGGTCACAAACTATAGAACAAATATTTAAAACAGCCCTAACAATTATATTAGTAGAAATTGTAGCAATTATATCAAATGTTTCAACAGAATGGATGGCAGGAGGAGCAACTCTTGCTACAACACTTGCTACATTTGCAGGTTTTGGATATTTGTATTTATACTATAAAACAAAAAGAAGAGAAATAGCAACAGAAATAAAATCAACAGTTAATTTTAAATATGAAAGAATAAGAACAATAATAAAGAAAATACTATTAGTATCAATACCAATAGCACTAACAGCAATAATGTCATCACTAAATAAAAATATAGATTCATTTACAGTTGTAAGAAGCCTAAAAGAATTTATGTCAGATGAAATGGCTGTTGCACAATATGGTATTTTAGGAGGAAAAGTTGATACTCTAACGAGTTTACCTTTATCAATAAATGTAGCATTTTCAACAGCATTAGTACCAGCAATATCAGCTGCTAAAGCTAAAAAAGATAAAAAAACAATTACGCAAAAAACATCTTTTTCACTATTGACATCAATGTTAATAGGATTGCCTTGTACGGTAGGAATGTGTGTGTTTGCGGGACCAATCCTAAACTTACTATTTCCAAATGCTAGTGCAGGAGCAACTGTATTACAAATTAGCTCTTTAACAATAATTTTTACAATTTTGGATCAAACGATTAATGGAGCTCTGCAAGGCTATGGAAAATTAGCAATACCGGCAATATCTCTGCGGATGCCGGAGTAATAGTAAAGCTGATATTGAACCTAATATTAGTACCAATTCCTGAGATTGGAGTAAATGGAGCAGCATGGGCATCTGTGGCATGTCATGCAGTGGCGTTTAGCATAGCAATAACAGCATTGAGAAAAAATATAAAATTGACTTTAACATTTTCACAATTTGTAATTAAACCAGTAATAGCAGTTGCAATAATGGGAATTTGCTCATATTTTATTTATACAACATTATCAGGAATAATAATTCAAAATTTGGCTACAATAATAGCAATAATCTCAGCAGTTATTATATATGGAATATCAATAATAGCTTTAAAAATATTTTCAAAAGAAGAATTATTGATGTTACCATACGGAAACAAATTTTGCAAAATATTGGAAAAATTAAAAATATATTAAAAAAATAGGAAAAAAAGAAGGATTTTCAGTATTTTTGGCGAATTTAATTAGTAGTACATTTATTACAATCATGTGATAAAAGTACATAAACTTAATTCTTATAGGAGGTATAAAAAATGAACAAAGCTGAATTAATCGCAGCAGTAGCTGCAAAAACAGGTGAAACAAAAAAAGCAGCTGAAGCATCAGTAAACGCTTTTGTTGAAGTTGTAACAGAGGCACTTAAAAAAGGAGACAAAGTTCAATTAGTTGGATTTGGATCTTTTGAAGTAAGAAAAAGAGCAGCTAGAAAAGGTAGAAACCCACAAACTAAAGAAGAAATCAAAATACCTGCATCTAAAGCTCCAGTATTCAAAGCTGGTAAAGCATTAAAAGATTTAGTAAACAAAAAATAAAAAATTAAAAACCATATAAATATATGAATTCATAGGAAGAGACTAGAAATAGTCTCTTTTTTTTGAGCATGTTTGGCACGTCCCCAACAGACTCAAATTTTTCTTAGACAAAACTTGCTAAAATATTATAAATTTGTTATAATTTGGAAAGAAAAGAAAGAGGGACTGAAAATATGGCAAAAGTTTATCTAGAAAAAAACGTCTTAGATGCAGCATTTGAAAGACTAGAAATAATATTTAATAATTTTGATAACATATATTTTAGTGTCAGTGGAGGAAAAGATAGTTCAGTAATGGTTCAATTAGCTAATATAGTAGCAAAAAAATTGAACAAAAAATTTGATGTCTTATATATAGATTTAGAAGCTCAATACAAATATACAATCGAGCATGTTGAAGAATTAAAACAATTATCACAAATCAGAGATTTTTATCATATTGCATTACCAATAGCTTTAAGAAATGCAATTTCAGTTTTACAACCCAAATGGATATGCTGGGAAGAAGAAAGTAAACATCTTTGGGTAAGAGATATGCCAGAAGATGCAATAAATATAAAAAATTGTCCATTTCCTTGGTTCAAAAAAGGAGAAGAATTTGAGGAATTTATGGTGCAATTTGCAGAATGGTATCAACAAAAATACAATGACAAAGTAGCTTGTGGAGTAGGAATAAGAACAGATGAGAGTTTAAACAGATTTAGAACAATTGTATTTAAAGATAGAAAAGCAACATTTAATAATTATCAATGGACAACTAAACTAAAACACAACGAAAAACATGTAGATGTATATAATTTTTATCCAATATATGATTGGGGAACAGAAGACATTTGGGGAGCTGTTAGTAAACTGAACTTGAAATTTAACTACATATATGAATTAATGTACAAAAACGGAGTTAGTATATATGAGCAAAGACTATGCCAACCTTATGGAGATGACCAAAAAAACGGATTAGACCAATTCAAAGCCTTAGAATATGAAACGTGGGGAAAGGTTTTAAACAGAGTAAATGGAGTGAATTTTGGAAATATTTATTGTAAAACAACAGCATTAGGGAATATAAAGTCATGTAAACCTGAATTCATGTCTTGGCAAGAATATACAATATTTTTATTAGAAAGTATAGGAATATATAATAATGATTTAATGAGACACTATTATAAAAAAATTAAGAAATTCATGATATGGTACAAAAATAAATATGGTGTTGAAATAAAAGATATACCAGATACAGCTGATTTAAAATTAGAAAATCAAAAGAAAGCGATATCATGGAGAAGAATTGCAAGAGCTATAGAAAAAAATGATTTCTATTTAAGAAGATTATCATTCGCACAAACTAAAAATGATGACCAAGAATTATATAGAATGATACATAAATGGGATAATCTATTAAATAAAAATACAAGAACAGATGATAAAACATTGCAAAAAATAATTCAAGAACAATGTGGTTAAAACTGTTTTTAAGGATATTATTTAGACAATAAATATTTAAATGAAAGGGAAGAGTTGTATGATATTAAAGCTAACAAATAAGGATGAAAAATTTTATGAGTATATGGGAAAATTTTTTGGTTCTAGATTAGTTCAAAAACAAACAAATGATAGAATTTATGATGACCCAGATAAATTATGGTATATATATAAAGATGGAGAAAAAATAGTTGCATTTGTATCAATACAAAAAAATACTATAAAAAATATATACACCACTAAACAAGAATACTTGGAAAAGTTGTTAGAAAGAGTAAAAAAAGAAAATAAGATCACAACTAGTATTGTAACGAACACATATAAAGATTTATATGAAAGATGTGGATTCGTTTTAAATAATAATGAAAATTTCAAAAATTTTGTGACAATTTATACTGAACAAAAAGAAGAAAAAAATTAAGTTAAAGATAACAATAGAAGAAACTATTTAACAAAAAGACGTAGCTTATCTAAGTGCGACAAAAGGAAGGAAGATTGCAAAATGCCTAGAAGAAAAGGAAAAGATGAGGAAAAAGTAGAAGATAAAATTAGTCAAAAAAAGGACAATAATAAAAAAACTAAAAAAGACAAAGATAATCCATGTAACATAGAATTTCCGGTATTAAATGTAAAAATGGTAGATATAGACAAGGTGGTGGCAAATGATTACAACCCAAACAAAGTTGCGCCACCTGAAATGAGACTTTTAAAACATTCAATTGAAGAAGATGGTTATACACAACCAATAGTAACATATTATGATAAAGATCAAGATATATACATAGTAGTTGATGGATTTCACAGATATAGATGTGCTAAAGAATACTTTCATCTAAAACAAATTCCAATAGTTACAATTGATAAGGATTTAGAAAATAGAATGGCAAGTACTATAAGACACAATAGAGCAAGAGGAACACATCAAATAATAGATATGTCACATATAGTAATTACTCTAACACAAAATGGATGGACAGAAGAAGAGATTTCAAAACATTTAGGAATGGAACTTGACGAAATTATTAGATTAAAACAGATTACAGGTTTAAGAGATTCTTTTGCAAATCATGTGTTTAGTAAATCTTGGGAAGAATTTGAGATGAAACAGAAAAACAGAAAAAAAATTGATACTGATAGCTAAATTGTATAATTTTAACAAATCTGTAAATACTAATAAAAAGTATTTATGGAGGGTTTGTTATGAATAAAATAATAACAGTTTTAATATGTGTAATTGTAATTTTAGGAGCAATGATAACTGCAGTTGTAATATCAAAGCCAAAGGATAATCAAGAACAGCTAAATGTTGAAACACAAGTTGCTGAAGAGAATATTTTAGATGAATGTACAGATGAATATGAGGAAATGCAACAAAATGTTCTAGTAGAAACAAATGCAGAGGAAGTAAAAATATCTCCAAATTGTTCTTTTACTGTTAGAACATATTATAAAGAATGTGGACATATAACAAGTCAATATAATAATATACCAGAGGAATTAGTAAATAAAACTGAAACTGAATTGAGAGAGATGTATCCAGAGTATATGGTAGAAACTTTTAAAAGTAATGAAGTTATAGTATATGTTGAAAAAGAAGGAGAATGTGGAGAACATTATCTAGTTAAAGACCTAGATGGCAAAGTTGTTATTTATGAAAGATTGAGTGACGGAACTGAAAGGTTATTAGAAGAGACAAGTATTACAACTGATTATTTACCAGAAACAGATAAAATTCAAATGGAAAAGGGAATTGAAGTAAATCGGTAAACAAGAATTGAATCAATTAATTGAAGATTATGAGTAAAGAAAGAAGATTCTCTGGTTTAGAGAATCTTCTTCCTTTTGGTAAATTATCTTATTTATTTTTCTTTTCTTTCTTATCAACAGTAACTTCTTTTTGCAAATCCTGTTTATCAATAAAACCTTTTTGATAAACATCTCTAATATACATTATTAGAGAAAGAAGAGTAGAAATTAAAGCAAAAGTATATAAAGCAAAATCTAAATCTTGCCAAAATCCTCCTAAATTAAATTGCTTAGCAATCAAAGAAGAAACAATAGCAATATAGAATAATACAGTTGCTAATTTTCCATACCATTTACTATAAACAACAACATCTTTTCCATAAAGGAAAGAAGCTCCACAAATCATAATAAATTCTTTTAAAAGAACAATAACTAAAATCCAAATAGGAATAATATTAGTAATTGCAAGTGAAGCGAGTGTTGTAATTTGTGTCAATTTATCAGCTAATGGATCCATCAATTTTCCAAAGTTAGAAATAAGATTATACTTTCTTGCGATAAATCCATCAGCAATATCTGTTAAACCTGATATTGTAAAAAATACAAAGGCTAAAATATAATTGCCAGAAAAAATATAAAATACAATAAAAGGTATTAATAAAAATCTAATAATAGTTAATATATTTGGTACATTCTTAAACATTTTCTACTCCTTATTTTACTTCGAATTTTAGCTTATCATTTGCAAAATCAACATTTACTGTTTGACCATCCAATAATTCACCTTTTAAAATCATTTCAGATAATTCATCTTCCAAATATCTTTGAATAGCACGTCTTAAAGGTCTTGCACCAAATTTAATATCAGTTCCCTTTTCTAATAAATAGTTTTTAGCTTTATCAGAAACTTCAATTTTAATATCTTTTTCTTTTAGAGCTTTAATAGTGTTTTGTAACATTAAATCAACAATTTGTAATAATTGTTCTTTAGTTAATGGGTCAAATGCTATAATTTCATCCACTCTATTTAAAAATTCAGGTCTAAAGATATCTTTTAAGCTATCTAATACTTTATTTTTATTTGCTGTTTGACCACCAAATCCGATTGAATTGTTATTTAGGTTAGAACCAGCATTTGATGTCATTATAATAATTGTATTTGAAAAACTAACAGAATTTCCTTGACTATCAGTTAATTTTCCATCATCTAATACTTGTAATAAAATATTAAATACATCTGGATGTGCTTTTTCAATTTCATCTAAAAGAATGATTGAATAAGGTTTTCTTTTTACTTTGTCAGTTAATTGACCAGCATCATCATAACCAACATATCCTGGAGGTGAACCTATTAATTTAGATGTAGAATGACTTTCCATATATTCAGACATATCTATTCTAATAATAGAATCTTCACTTCCAAACATTTCGTAAGCTAAACTTTTGGCAAGTTCTGTTTTACCAACACCAGTTGGACCAACAAAAATAAATGATGGTGGTCTTTTTGTTGTTTGAAGTCCTGCACGATTTCTTCTAATTGCTCTTGCAACACTACTAACAGCTTCATCTTGACCAATAATTCTTTTATGTAGGTTAGTTTCTAAGTTTAATAATTTTTGTGTTTCAGCTTCTGTTATTTTCTTAACAGGGATTTTTGTCCAGCTTTCAATAACATTTGCTATATCTTGAACAGTTAGTTGTTTTAATTTCATTTTGCTATTTAATTTATCTATTTGTTCAATTAATTGACATTCACGTGTTTTTAAGTCAGCAGCTCTTTGATAATCTTCTGTTGAATCTGCTGCAACAACTTCTTCTTTTTCTGCTTGTACTTGAGATAATTCTTGTTTTAGCATTTCTAATTTGTATAGCTCTTTGTTTTCTAAGTTAATTCTTGAACATGCTTCATCTAAAATATCAATTGCTTTGTCTGGTAAAAATCTATCATGAATATATTTTTCAGACATTACAACAGCTTGACGAATAACATCAGAAGATATTTTTACCTTGTGATATTCTTCATAATATTTTTTAATTCCTTCAAGAATTCCAATAGAATCATCAATTGTTGGTTCTTCAACTAAAACTTGTTGAAATCTTCTTTCTAAAGCAGAATCTTTTTCAATATATTTTCTATATTCTTTTAAAGTTGTAGTACCAATTAATTGGATTTCTCCATTAGATAAAGCAGGTTTTAAAATATTTGCAGCATTCATAGAATGTTCTCCATCACCTGCACCAATGATATTATGGATTTCATCAATAACTAAAATGATATTTCCATATTCTTTACATTCATCAATAATCCCTTTCATACGAGATTCAAATTGACCTCTAAACTGAGTTCCTGCAATTACAGCAGTCATGTCTAAAAGATAGACTTCCTTATTTAAAAGTTTTGCTGAAACGTTTTGATTTGCTATTTTAATTGCTAAACCTTGGGCAATGGCAGTTTTACCAACACCTGGTTCACCTATTAAGCAAGGATTATTTTTTGAACGTCTATTTAAAATTTGAACAATTCTTTGAATTTCTTTGTCACGACCTACAACTATATCTAATTCATTATTTTTAGCTTTGTTAGTTAGGTTAGTACCAAAAGTATCCAAAAATTTCTTTTTCTTATTTTGTTTTGTATTTTTCTTTTTTTCTACTTTAACCTTTTTTCTACCATTACTTGGTTCTTCTTGTTCATCTTTTCTATTGTTTTGTCCGATAATATTTGAAAAGATTGAACCTAGTGGGATTGCTGCACCTGAAATTTTAGGTGAATCTTCATCTTGATTATTATTTGGGTCTTGTGTATTGAAAGTGATAGCACCTTCAATATTTTCAATATCTTCTAAATTAATATTTTCAGCTAAATCCTTAAAAATACTTTCAAATTGTTCTGTCATATCACTTAAATTAATTTTATCATTTGATAATATGGCATTTTGCTTTGCTAGTACTTCATTTGGATTAATACCTTTTTTCTTTGCACAGTCATAGCAATATCCTTCCATTGATTCTTTGCCATTTTCTATTTTTTTATAAAAAAGTATTGCTGGGTTTTTATTACATTCTGAACATAACATACTTTTAATTCCTCATTTCTATTAAAATTTAATCTATAATATCATATCGCAAAAACCAGAAAAAGTCAATAAAAATTGGAATTTTCATTTACAAAAATAAGCTAAAATGCTATAATTAAAAAGTAGAAAGAGGAGAGTGAAATGAATTTAAAATTACAAGATGAAAAACCAATACGAAAAAAACAATTAATTATATATATATCAATTATTATTGTATGCATTATATGTGTTATAATCGCTTTTTATGTTCAATTTTATGCAAGAATTGATTTGGGGAGGCTAGTTGGAATTGATAGAGAGCAAAAATTTGGACAGAAAACAGAAGAACAAACTTTAGCTCTAGAGACAGAATTTGACCAAATTTTTACAAATAGTTTAACAAATGTAGAAAACCAAGGTGATAATAAAAAGAAAGATAATAGCAAAGAATTAGTATATGTGGATTTAGAAAAAAAGGAAACAAAATTAAATAGTTATGACTTAGAAGTGCATATTCCAAAAATTAATATTGATAGTCCAGTTGTTGATGAGTATAATCAAGATATACAGTCATTTATAGATAAAACAAATGAAGTGTTAGGAAGTGAAAATCAAAATATAATTTATACAGTGGATTATGTAGCAAATGTTCAAGATGGAATATTATCACTAATGATTAAATCAAATTTAAAAGAGGGCTCAAATGCTCAAAGAGTTATTGTTGAAACATATAATTATGATTTAAGAAATAATAAAGAAATTTCTCTTGAAGAAGTTTTAGCAATTGAGTATTTGGATAAAAATGATGTACAAAATAGAATAGATACTAAAATTGCACAGGAACAAAGACAAGTAGAGGATTTAAAAGATTTAGGATATAATATTTACAACAGAGATACTTCTAGTGAACAATATAAAGTTGAAAATTCTAAATATTTTTATTTAACAAATAATGTTTTATATATTATTTATCCTTATGGAAATGAGAATTATACAAGTGAAATGGATTTAGTTATTATTTAATATTTGAAAATTATTTTAAAGTATGAAATAGGAAAGGATTGTATAAAATGCTAGATAAATTTGATATGACACAAGAACAAAATATATTTTTAGCTAAAAGAAATATTGTTGATAGTATTTGGAGAAGTTCACATATTGAAGGAATAGATGTTACATATCCAGAAACACAAAAATTATATGATGGTGGAAATGTTGCAAGATTAAGATTAGATGAGATTCAAATTATTAATAATTTAAAACATGCTTGGCTATATGTATTAAATTCTATTAACTTAGAAAATAATTTGAATTATTTAAAATCTATAAATAGCTTAATAGGTAGTAATTTAATAGATAGAGCTGGGCAGATAAGAATTTATGAAGTAAGAATAAGTGGTACAAATTATATTCCAGAATTACCAAATGAGGATGAAGTTACAAAGAAATTAAAAGAATTTGAAAAGATTGAATGTGTAACTGAAAGAGCAATTACTATTATGTGTTATTTAATGAGATTACAATTTTTTTCAGACGGAAATAAAAGAACAGCTATGTTATTCGCAAATAAAATTATGATTCAAAATGGAAAAGGAATTATAAGTATTCCTGTGGAAGAGGATGAAACTTTTGGTCAAGAACTTACTAAGTATTATGAAACGAATAATATGGAGGACTTAAAACAATTTATATATGATAAATGTATTGATGGAATTTTAATTAAAAATAACTAAAAAAGAAAACAGTACATTTTAGTACTGCTTTCTTTTTTGAAAATAAAAGGGGATGTTTTTAAATTCAAATCAGTATTACTTTACTGACTATGGTTGTATTTTAACAGTGAAATTTGTCCATTGTGTGAACTGAAAGTGAAAAGAAGGAAAAAACAAGATTAAATTTTTCTTAATTTGTAAGTGCATAATTTATTCAGAAAAGTATCTGTAAAATAAAAATGGGGGATGATAACTTGAAGGAAGAATATAATTTTAGAATAAATAGATTGAAAGGATACTGGCCATCGGGTGAATATAGTGCTAATATAATAATTATTTTGACTGAACGAAATTTAGAAGTTCAATGTAAAGAATATAAAGAAAAAGTTATAAATCCAATGAAAAATTCAACAGGAACTTATAAAATTAATGATATATTAAGAGCAAAGTATGGAAATATTTTTTTAATCTTTGTACCTCAAGTAATTTTGCTTGCTATTATTATATTACTTGCAATGTCAACATTATTTGATACAACATATAAATTTGTGTATGAGCCAATTGTAATAAGTATAATATTGATAGCAATTTATATAATATGTACTAGATTAAAGGCTATAAAGATAAATTTAAAAAATGGAGAAAAAATATACATTCCGATAAAGAGTTTGCGTTTTGAAAGTATTGAGCAAAAAGAAAATGCTCAGAGAATTATAGATGAGGTAAATAATTTAATAAAACGTAAAGAAAAAGTATTTTAGAAAGTAAAATCTAAAATACTTTTTCAAGATAAATAGTTAATTTATTATAAATTTGAAACAAATATTTAAGTTAAGGTTGTTCACCTAATGTAATAGTTAAATCTCTTTCTTCACCATCACGATTTACTTTGACTGTCATTTGATCACCAATTTGATGAGAATTTTTAATTTCATTTAATTCATCCATTGTTGTAATTTTTTGTCCGTCAGCTTCAATGATTACGTCACCAATTCTTAGACCGGCTTTTTCACCTGCTGAGAAATCATCAATAGCTTTAACATAAACACCAACAACTAAATTGTTTGCTTTTGCTGTTTCTTCATCCAAATCCATACCAGTAATTCCTATATATGGTCTTTTTACTTTACTATATTGAATTAATTGTGATGTAACATCTTCTGTTGAATTAATTGGAATAGCAAATCCCATACCTTCAATACCTTCACCTTCAAGTTTTAAAGTATTTATTCCAATTACTTGCCCCTGACTGTTTACTAAGGCACCACCACTATTACCAGCATTTATTGCTGCATCTGTTTGAATTAAAGTATAAGTTTTTCCATCTGAATCGGTAACTTCACGATTTACAGCGCTAACTACCCCACATGTAATGCTACTTTCTAGTCCTAATGGATTTCCTACAGCCATTGCAAATTCTCCAACTTTTATATTATCAGAATCTGCAAACTCAGCTTTTATTAAGCCTGTTTTATCAATTTTAATTACAGCTAAATCAGTTTGTTCGTCTGTTCCGATAATTTTTGCTTCATATTCTGTTTCATCTCCAAATAATGTAACAGTAACTTTAGTTGCTTCAGAAACTTCATAGAATGAGTTATCAGAAGAGGTTGAAACTATATGGTTATTTGTTAGAATATATCCATCGTCACTAATTATAATACCTGATCCACTTGCTTGTGCAGTAGTTGATTGAGTTTGTCTTCCAAACATAGAAATTAATGAATTAACATTATATTCTACTTTTATACCAACAATAGAAGGCAATATTTTGTTAGCTGCATATACTGAAGTATCAGAATAATTTGATAATGAAGTTTGACTTACATATCCACTATTTTCTGAATTAGATGAACTATTATTGTTTCCACTTAGACTAGAGCTAGTTCCTAAAATTTGTGAACGTATTGATGGTACACCAAAACATGTACCGACAACAACAGCACATCCTACTACTCCACTAAAGAAAGGTAATAATACACTTTTTCCAAATCCAACTTTTACTTTATCTTTTTTGCTATTTTGATAAACGGTTTTGTATGTATTTGGATTTTGAACTGTTGTGAAATTTTTTGAGTTTTCTTGTTTGTTTTGTACGTTTTCATTTTGTTTTTTTTCTTCCATAATTAAGACCTCCTAAATTTTTGTAAATTAATATATATTGTATATATTATCCTATTTTTTTATTATAATACAATATGATTGTGAAATTTTTGTGAAAAAAAATGGTTTTTTTAAAGACAGATTTTTTAGTAAGATTGATTTGAAGCTATTGAAAAATTTAAAAAAAATATATATAATGAAAAAAGGAAAGGAATGAGATTAAAAATGAATATAAAAAAAGATAAGGGTGTAACATTGGTAGCTTTAACGATTACTATTGTTGTTTTGTTAATTATAGCTGGAATAGCTTTGTATAATGGAAAAGGAACTATACAAGAAGCAAATTTAGAGGCATTAAGAACCAATATGTTACTAATTGAAGCAAAAGCAAAAGGAGTAGTAGAAGAAGCGAATTTTCAATTAGGACCTGATTTCCAAAAAGAATCAGAATTAGGAACAATTAGAACTAATATATATGTAACTGAAAATAAATTACAAAAATTATCTGATTCAGGAATAACAGTTTCATCAGAAATACCAACCGGTGACAATGTATATGTATTTACGCAAGAAACAGCAACTTTATGGGCATTAGATAATGTTTATTCAGAACTTGAAGATGAAGAATATTATTTAATTGAGTTTAATGAAAAAGAAGCAACTGTTGAAATATATAATACTATTGGGTATCAAGGGCTTTATTCTTTAACTGATATTGATGAGTTAGATTAGAAGAAACGGAAGTTGAAATGGTTGAAAGATAATTACAATTTTTTCCAACCAAATTTGTGCCTTAGGAGGGACCGAAATTAACTATGAAAGAGAAAGAACTAGAAAGATTAACAAAATTAAAAGAAATAGAGAAGGAATTATATCAAAAAGGATTTAAAAATATATGTGGAATAGATGAAGCAGGAAGAGGACCTCTAGCAGGTCCTGTTGTTATTGCAGGAGTTATAATGCCACAAGATTCAATGATTGAAGGAGTAAATGATTCAAAAAAAGTATCAGAAAAGAAAAGAGAGAAGCTATATGACATTATTTTAGAAGAGGCAATAAGCTATTCTGTTGCGATAGTAGGACAAGATGTAATAGATGAAATAAATATTTTAAATGCAACAAAACAAGGTGTAACAGAAGTTGTAGATGGTTTGGATGTAAAACCAGATTTGATTTTAGTAGATGCATTAGAACATATAAATACAAGAGGAATACCATATGAACCAATAATAAAAGGAGATGCAAAATGCTATAATATAGCTGCTGCATCAATAATTGCGAAAGTTACAAGGGATAGGATAATGAGAGAATGGGATGAAATATATCCTCAATATGGATTTATTAATCACAAAGGATATGGAACTGCAAAACATATTGCTGCAATTAAGGAATATGGTTTGTGTCCTATACATAGGAGGTCATTTACGAAAAAGTTTGTTTAGTTGAAAAATAATTACAATTTTGGCTACGTCAAACTTCATTTGAAATTTAATCAACGTACAAAAGTACGCCTCATAAATTTCAAACTTGTTTTCCTTGCCAAAATTTAATTCTTTTCCAACTAAGTAACAATAGGTAAAGGAAGGAAATTTAGAAAATGAATATTTTAGAAATTATTGAGAAAAAGAGAGATAAGAAGGAATTATCAAAAGAAGAGATAAATTATTTTATATCTGAATATACAAGTGGAAATATTGCAGATTATCAAATGGCAGCATTAATAATGGCAATATATTTGAATGGAATGACAAAGCAAGAAACAACTGATTTAACTTTAGCGATGGCACTTTCAGGGGAAATATTAGATTTATCAAAATTAGGGAAAATAATAGTAGATAAACATTCAACGGGTGGTGTAGGTGACAAGGTTTCATTGATATTGTTGCCATTAGTTGCATCTTTAGGAGTTGCTGTTGCAAAAATGTCTGGAAGAGGATTAGGATTTACGGGTGGAACAGTTGATAAATTAGAGTCAATTCCTGGATATAAAACAGAGATAGATATGGATACTTTTGTACAAAATGTGGAAAATATAGGAATAAGTATGATATCACAAACTCTAAACTTAGCACCAGCAGATAAGAAAATTTATGCTTTGCGTGACAGCATTTCTTGTGTTGAGAGTATACCATTAATAGCTTCTAGTATTATGAGTAAAAAAATTGCAAGTGGAGCGCAAAAAATAGTTTTAGATGTTACTTGCCGGAAAAGGTGCTTTTATGAAAGATATAGAGAGTGCTGAAAAACTTGCAAAAGAAATGATAGAAATTGGAAAACTTGCAAATAGAGAAACCGTTTGTGTTTTAACTAATATGGAAGAACCTTTAGGTCATGCAGTTGGAAATAGTCTAGAAGTAATAGAAGCGATTAATTTTTTAAAAGGTGATATGCCAGAAGATTTAAAGAAAGTTGTTTTAGAACTTGGTGCATATATGATGAAATTAGCAGGTGAAGGAGATAGTATAGAAGAAAATAAAGAAAAATTATTAGGAAATATTCTAAATCAAAAGGCATATAATAAATTCTTAGAACTTGTTAAAAATCAAGGGGGAGATATTTCATACATTGAAAATACAGAAAAATTTCCAAAGGCAAAATATATTGAACCAATCATTGCTAAGACAAGCGGATATATATGTGAAATAGATGCTAAAGAAATTGGAAAATTGGCTTGTTATTTAGGTGCAGGGAGAATAAAGAAAGAGGATAAAATAGATTCAAGTGTTGGAATTGTTCTAAATAAAAAGGTTTCTGAAAGTGTTATAGAAGATGAGATTTTAGGATATGTACATGGAAATGATATTGAGAAAACAGAAGATGTTATAGATAAAATTAATGAAGTTATAGAAATAAAAGAACAAAAACCAAGTGTATTACCAACTATTATAGAGATATTGTAATGAAATTATGTTACAATTCCAAAAAAAAACATTTGAAAAAGTTGTTTTGTGTGCTATAATAGATAGGAAAGAAGAAGTTAAGTTACTTGAGTGATTAGAAATGGTCATTTTAAATCTTAACGACTAAAGAAGGGATTGAAATAAAATGAAGAAAAATGATGTTAAAAATAAAAAGGTAAAAAATAAAGAACAAAGACATTATGACAAAGGACAAATTTTTGTTAAAGTGATGGCCGCATTTTTGGCAGTATTGATGGTAGGTGGAACTGGTATTACTCTTATCTATGCTTTAATGGGGTAAAATTTAATTCTTTTCCAACCTGTTATAGTAAAAATAATTGTATTTTAAAATATAAGTAGAAATAACAGATGAAATAAAGATAAGAAATGGGAGAAATAAATGATAATTAATTTAGGAATGAATTGGGAAAATTTTTATACAGAAAATATCTTAGCATATATAAAGTCATTACAAGAAAATCCATTTGAATTAGTCACTTTAATAGTAGACATAGCAATTGTGATTTTTTTGTTATATTGCTTTTTAAAAATGGTAAAAGGTTCTAGAGCATGGCAATTAATAAAAGGAATAGTACTATTTGTTATTGCTACTTGGGTAAGTGGACTATTAAATCTAAAAATTCTAAACTGGATATTAACAGGAATCATGAATTTAGGAGTGATTGCAATTATTGTTATATTCCAGCCGGAATTAAGAAGAGCATTAGAACAATTAGGAACTAATAAATTTACTAAATTTTTTGGTATTGATAAAGATTTAGCAACTAGGACGAAAGAAGATATATATAAAATAGTAATTGCAGCAATGGAACTTTCAAAAGCAAAGACAGGAGCATTAATTGTAATTGAAAGAGATATTAAAATACAAGATATAATTTCAACAGGAATACCGATGGATGCAGAAGTGTCACCACAATTGTTAGTAAATATTTTTGAACCAAAAACACCTTTACATGATGGAGCAGTAGTTATTTCTAATAATAAAATTGCAGCAGCGGCTTGTGTACTACCATTAGCAGATGACAATGATATAGCAAAAGAATTAGGAACAAGACACAGAGCAGCAATAGGTATATCAAAAGAATCTGATAGTATTGTCGTAGTTGTATCAGAAGAGACTGGTAAGGTTTCAGTTGCAAAAGATGGTACTTTAATTGCTGATGTTAGAGAAGATGTTTTGAAGAAAATTTTAATTAGTAATGTTGTTACCAAAAGATTTGCAACAGAGAAAAAGGAAAGAGCTAGTCAATTGAAGAAAATCAGAGAAAAAATTAGAAATAATAAAAAAACAGAAGAAAATAAAGAATAAAATAAATGGCAAGGATATATTTTGTTTAATCCTTGCTTATTAATATTATAAAAAGGATGAGAAAAATGAGAAATATAAAATTAGTTATAGAATATGATGGAAAAGATTTTAATGGATGGCAAAAACAACCAACTAAATTAAATATTCAAGGAGAAATAGAAAAAGCAATAGAAAGAATAACAGGAGAACAAGTAGATTTAATGGCATCAGGAAGAACAGATGCCGGAGTACACGCTTTTGGGCAAGTTGCAAATTTTAAAACAAATTCCAATATTCCAATTGAAAAGTTTGCAATAGCTTTAAATAGTAATCTGAAAAAATCAATACGCATTAAATCAGCAGAAGAAGTAGATGAAAGATTCCACAGTCGTTTGAATTGTAAAAGGAAAACTTATAGATATGTTATAGATAATTCAAAATATGGAAGTGCAATATATAGAAATTTAGAAACACATATACCAAATAAATTAAACGTAGAAAAAATGAAAAAAGCTGTAAAATATTTTGAGGGAGAACACGATTTTAAGGCCTTTAAGGCAAGTGGTACAAGTAGAAAAAGTAGTGTTAGAACAATTTTTAAAGCAGAAGTTTTTCAAAAGCCAGATGAACGAGTATGGATTGAATTAACAGGAAATGGCTTTTTATATAATATGGTAAGAATTATTGCAGGAACATTAGTAGAAGTAGGTTTTGGAAATATAGAGCCAGAACAAATAAAAGATATAATAGATTCTAAAAAAAGAGAAAATGCAGGAAAAACTTTACCACCACAAGGCTTGTATTTGGTTAAAGTAGAATATGATTAGATTTTGTTGAAAAATAATTACAATTTTGGCTGCGTTAAACTTCATTTGAAATTTAATCAACGTACAAAAAGTACGCCTCATAAATTTCAAATTTGTTTGCCTTGCCAAAATTTAATTCTTTTCCAACAAAAAATAAGGTTCATTATGAGGAAAAATTATTAAAATAAAGTTTTGTTAGGTTAACAAAAAAATAGGGAGTGGCATAAAATATAGTAAAATATATGAGGTGATTTTGCTTATGAATATTTTATTAATATTTTTTGCTCTCCCTATTGCAACGATTATAATTTCAATAGCACTTCAAAAAATATTGAAATGTCCCATTTTGGTTGCAGCAATTATATTTGCTATATTTTTAGTAGTTACATTTATTGTGGGGAATCTAAACTTTTTAGTTGCAGCTATAATCTATGCAATAATTAGTTTTATCACAGCGGTATTAACACATATTATATGTAGAATTTTGAATACTTATAGAGACAACAATTGTTGTAGAGATAGAGATAACTGTAACTGCAATCGCAATAATACACGAAATGACTTATTAACAATTAGTAGTAACTGCCAAAATAATAGAAATGGAGATTTATTAACTATTAGTAGTAATGGATGTAATGGTAACACGAATGACTTATTAACTATTAGTAGTAATAATAATGGAAATAATGGTCGCAATAATAATTGTAATAACAATTGTAATAATAATTCATGTTGTTGCAATTGTTGCTCTGATGATTCAAATAATACAGTGAATTTTGCAAATGGTGTATCTGCAAGAATAAATGTAATTCCAAATGGAAATAATAATGGTGAAACAGGTTGCATTTCAGGTTGTTATAGGAGAAGAAGATAAAATAAAAAATCCCCAGTTGAATAAGACTCTGGGGATTTTGGTTACTACTATTTAAGCTGGTGAATCTCTGAAACCATTTAAATAGTCACAGAAATCACATAAAGCATTTCTTTCAGAAGAATTTTTAAAATTAACTTTAAAAAATGTATAGCCAGTGATAAAATTTTGACTGGTTTTTAATTTTTCAAAGTTATGCCCATAGGACATTAATTCTTTTTTTAATTCGTCTGCTTTTTCGGTTTTTACTGTTAAGATAAAGAACCGATTTTCTTCTTGCTTTTTAGCTTTTGTCATGCTAGTAGCCTCCTTATATATTATTTATACAAAAAATATTATATTACAACTGGGCTACATAAGTCAATGTTAAAAAATGTAATATTATAATTGATAAAAAAATTAGTTATTGAAAAAAAATGAAATTTATGCTATTATTTATAGGTAATTTAGAAAAGAAAGGGTATAAGAAATGTTAGAAATTATAGAAGATACATTGATAGATAGCATAAAATTAATTCCATTTTTATTCATAACATATCTAATAATGGAATACATAGAACATAAAACAAAGGACAAAACAAAAGAAGCGATAAAGAAATCTGGAAAATTTGGACCATTAATAGGAGGAGTATCAGGAATAGTTCCACAATGTGGTTTTTCAGTATCTGCAACAAACCTTTATGCAGCAAGAGTAATTACATTAGGTACATTAATTGCAGTATATTTATCAACATCTGATGAAATGTTACCAATCTTTATATCAGAAGCAGTACCAGTTACAACAATATTAAAGATTTTAGGTGTAAAACTATTAATTGGTGTAGTTGCAGGATTTATAATAGATTTTGTAATAAGTTTAGTTAATAAAGGAAAACAAGAAGAAGAGAAAATCATAGATTTATGTGAAAAAGAACATTGTCATTGTGAAAAAGGTATTGTTAAATCAGCATTAAAACATACAATTAATATATTTATATTTATCTTATTATTTACATTTATATTGAATGTAATAATCTACTTAATTGGAGAAGAAACGATAGCAGGATTTTTAAGAAACCAGCCAGTATTTGGACCAGTTATAGCTGGAATAATAGGATTAATTCCAAATTGTGCTTCATCTGTTCTTTTAACACAAATGTATTTAGAGAATGTTATATCAGCTGCTACAATGATTTCAGGTTTATTAGTTGGGGCAGGTGTTGGACTTGCAGTATTATTTAAAACTAATAAAGGAATAAAACAGAATTTAAAAATAACAGCTTTGCTTTATGTGATAGGTGTTGTGTCTGGTATATTAATAGAATTGATAGGAATTCAGTTTTAAAAATAATTTAAGAAAACTAAAAAATACTATAACTTTATTTGTTATAGTATTTTTTGTATATAATTTTTTACTTATCACTATTTGGATTTCCTTTTTTTAAATTAACAACAATTGCATCTTCATTGTCAAATAAATATTTAGAATCAGTTGTATCAGTTTGAATAGGATTAAATTCATCTCTTTCATCAATAAAATCCAAATCTTTTAAATTAAATTTCTTTTTAGTTCTATCATTGTTATCTTCACTTGCAGTTGTTACACTATCTGAATATCTACCAAAGTCATAAGTTTTAACTTTTTGTGGTTCTTTATATTTAGACTCTAGGTATTGGAAATCACCAGGTCCAACCATTGGTTTTCCATTAGAACCTCTAATTTTATATGCACAACGTTTTTGTGGTAAAGTTTGAAGTTTTCCTGGTTTGAAGTAAGGAACAAATGTCCATTTTACACTACCATATTTTTTGTCATATTCCAATTTTTCCATATCCATACTATTAGAATATGTCCATTCTCTTTTTGTTCCAAATTCTTTACCCCACCATTCAACTTCATCATAATCAGCATTTCCAGTGAATATTTTACTTGCACAGTTAGCTAAAATTGTTGAACGATAATTTTCTCTTGATGTAGGTCCTTCTAGTTGTGCTAAACTTTGTGTTGATATAGTAGTTGCAACACGATATTTTCTATACATAGTGAACATTGCTTCAGTAGCTTTACAAATGAAATCAGCAAATTCATCGATGTATAAGAAATGTGGGATTCTGTTGTTTTCATTTCCTGGTCTTCTAAGTACTGCATCTTGTAAAGATACTAAGTAGAATAGACCAAAAGCTTTGTGAGCTGCAGCACCTAAATCACCACGTCTAGTACAAATAAATGTTACATCTCCATTTTTTAATTGTTTATCAAAGTCTATATTTTGATGTCTATTACATAAAATACTTTTTACACCAGGTATTCTTAATAAATTATCTAATTGACTAACAACTGTATAAATGTACTTTTCAGTACTGTTTCTTCCAGGTGCATCATGATAATAATTCTTTTTGAAATATGCAAGTTGTACTTCATATTTTTCTCTTAATTCATCATCATGAGCCATTATTTCACACATTTTTTCTATTAAATCAAAATTAGTTAGTAATTTAAGTAAATCAGCCATATTTGGAAGATTTCCTTCATTCATTCTTGGATACATTTCTTTTAATAAAATAGAAACATTTTCGATTGCTTGAATAGAAACATCTTCACGATAAGCTTCTTCAACATCTTCATGATTAGTATTATACATAGCTTTCAAAACAGAAGATATTGTGATTGCAATCTTGTTTGGATCATCATATACGAATGGATTTAATCCAATAGATGTACTATTACTTGGATCTACCATATCATATTCTATATGAAAGTTTTTACAAACATCAGTCATGTGTTCAATAATTTCATAATCAGGAGCCATTACTGTTAGTCCTAAATCTCTATAAATTATATCATTACCTGAAGTAGCTAATATCATTTTTTTAACATAAGATTTATATATAGATTCTTTCCCTTGAACAGGAGTTATCATACTTAGATTAAAGTGGTTATTTAAGTAATCATTATCATATGGTTTGTTTAAATAAGCAATTTTTGTTTTAAGGGCAGTAAATCCCATTTCTTTTGATGCTTCTCTAAAGAAGAATTTTCTTTCAATATCTTTGGCAATTAAAGGTTCATAAACCAAAGATGTTTTTCCTGAACCAGAACCACCACATACGAATAATGATTGGAATCTTGAACTTTCAGGCATAACAATTTTTTTACCAGTTTCATTATCTGTACAAATATATACTTCGCAAGTATATGGACCATGTCCTTCTTTTTTATCTGCTAAACTTATTCCAGCATAGTCCCAAATTGAACGTACATTGTCTTGTGTGTCATTAATTCCCATGTACAGTTTTTTGAACATTGGAAATATTGTTGCTAATGGTAAATATAAAGAGATACTTACAAATGCAGGTGTTACTAAATCAGAAAATTCTGTAATTATTTCTGTGTAATTTGGTACTGATAGTAGTAATAACCATGCTCCTTTATTTAGCCATTGCGTAAACATTGAAATTGCTATGATGTAGAGAGCGATTGCGTATAAGTAAAATAATGTTACTTTTTGTGGCTTTGTTTTTGAAAATTTAGATGATGGGGAGAATGCGAATGCAAGCATTGGACATGCTAATGCAAGTGTATATGCTACTGGTCCCCAATATGAGTATGAAACACCTGTAAATATCATTAATAACATTTCTACTATTCTGTCTACTGCTAAGTATACAGTTATGAGTGTAAATATATATGTTGCAAATGTGTTTCTATCTGTATTTAATTTCTTTAAAAATTTGTCTATATATTTCATAGGTTATTCCCTTTCTAAAAATTATATTCGTACATATATATTATCCTATAAAATGGCGAAAAAAACAAGAGTTTTTGGAAAAATAAATGAAATTGTAATTCGTTTTGCAATAAATCATAGTCATTAAATAATATATAAAGCAAATGATATATTTATATATTTTTCCGTAATCCCCATTCAAGAAAATGTAATTCACATACGTTCAAACATTTTCTAGAAAGGTCCCCCCAATATACTTCAAAATATCTAAATATATCATTTGCCAAAAATTAAATTTGTGAAATTTGATATTATTACATAATTTATGAAGAAGTGAATATAATAAATTGTAAAATATGAAAGAAATGGTGATTTTATGCAAAACGAATTTTATATAAGAGAAGGCAAGATAGTTGAAAAGAGTGAGATTGAAAAAGAGATAGAATTAATAAGAACAATTATAAAAACTAGGGAAGAATTAAAAGCTGCAAATATTAATTTTGAATATGCAAAAGAAGATTTAGTGGATTATTATACTTATCAAATTAAAGCAAATCAAGCAAAATTGAGTTACCTAATAAAGGTGGCAAAGTCTAAAGGAATTGAAGTTGATATGATAAATGATATTAAATTTTCATTATTGGAAGAAGGAGAAGAAGCAGGGTAGTTAAAATAAAGTAATATTTGTCCAAAAAGCGAATAGAAATGTAATAAGAATTTCAAATAGAAGATGGGGGAAGGCAATATGGATGGAAATCTTATTACATATTTAGCTTGTATTTGCTTTTTATTTATTTTTGGAAGAATTTTTATTGTGCCATTAAAAAAGAT